>CAJONH010000117.1 GCA_905235825.1 Candidatus Gastranaerophilales bacterium | reverse complement strand
GCTAATGTTACCATTGATACTATTAAACTTATTGCTAATGCTTTAGATGTTGAAGTAAAAGATTTATTTGATTTCTCTTTTTAATATTAATATATTTCATAAACGTAATGTGTAAGATGTAATAACTTACACATTATATAAATTTTTATATAAAGAAAAAGCATCTCTTATTGAGATGCTTTTTCTTGTGTTTGATTTTGTTTTGCTTTAACATCTAATGCCGCATTATGTGCCATAAGGTATATTGAACAGGTTTTATAATTTTTCATATACCAGGCACAGGATTCTTGCAAGCACATCATATTAATATCTTTTCCGGCACTTAATAGCGGACAAACAGGTATTGATGACATATTTCTCTCCTTATTTTAATACTGCATCAGCTTTTTTTAAAAGATTACAGCTTTCGCTTCTTCTTCTTTCTTCATCTTTATAAATTTTAGTTCTGTTAATAACTTCATCAAAATCAATTTTATGAGCATCAAAATCAGGGCCGTCAATACAAGCAAATTTTACTTCACCGCCTACTGTTACACGGCATGCCCCGCACATCCCCGTTCCGTCAATCATAATAGGATTCATACTTGCTTCTGTTTTAATTCCTTTATCTTTTGTAAGGTTTGCAACTGCTCTCATCATTGGCATAGGACCAACAGCAATTACATAATCTACTTTTTCTTTTTGCATTATTTCAGCTAAAACTTCAGTTGTAAAACCTTTATGACCAAGACTTCCGTCATCTGTTGCAATATGAAGTTCACTGCAAGCAGTTGCCATCTTATCCTGCCAGAATAATAAATCTTTATTTCTTGCCCCCATTACCATGTGTACTTTATTTCCCGCATCATGAAATGCTTTAGAAATCAAATAGCAGGGTGCTGCACCGTAACCGCCCGCAACACAAACAACCGTACCGTATTTTTGTACTTCGGTGGGTCTGCCTAAAGGTCCTACAACATCCAATATTTCATCACCTATTTCAAGCATGGCAAGTTTTTTTGTTGTATATCCAACAGCCATAAACACAACTGTTAATATACCTTTTTCTCTATCAACATCCGCAATAGTAAGCGGAACACGTTCACCTTGTTCTTCTACTCTAAATATAATAAACTGCCCTGCCTGTGCATTTCTTGTAACATAAGGTGCATCTATTTTTAATTCATATTGATTTGGGCATAATTCAATTTTATCCAATATTTTATAACCCACGGTTATACCTCCTTTTTGTCCGTATGCGGATATTATACCATAAATATTTTAATGACTGCAAAAATATTTGGCAAAAAAATTAATTATCATCAACATCTACGGTAAATTGTAAAAAATTACCTATTAAATTTTCGTTCCATACTTGTATATCACAGGGAACACTCAAAACACAGGGGGTAAAATTCCAAATATATTTTATTCCCGACTTTACAAGAAAATCGGTTACTTCCTGTGCAAATTTGCGAGGAACCGTTAATATTGCAATTTTTACTCCGAATTTTTCCTTAATTTCCATAAGCTCGGTTAAATTAAAAACTTCTTTATCGTTAATTTTTATACCTATTTTTTGTGGGTCATTGTCAAACATAGCCGTAATCTTAAATCCGTATGCTTCGAAATTATCATATTTTGCAAGTGCCATGCCCAAATTACCGGCCCCAACTATAACAGCAGTTTTTACTGTTTTAAATTTTAATGCTTCTTCTATTTGATTTTTTAGTTCATCAGTTTTATAACCAACTTTACATTTACCTTTATATCCAATCATTGCAATATCTTTACGCACTTGAGTATTATCTACATGCAAAAATTCCGCAATTTGAGGACTTGATATGTATTCAATCTTTTTTTCTATATAATCGGACAAAATGCTATGATACAGCGTAAGCCTGTTTATAACTTTATCAGTAAGAGTCTTATGCATTTTCAAATATTCCCCGTAAAAAAGCGGCAGAGTATAAAAGCCCTGCCGCTTTGAAATTTTAACTAAACTACACCGTTGTAAGCATCGAGGTAGATTTGTTTGATATCCGATAATAACGGATAAACAGGGTTAGCACCTGTACACTGGTCATCATAAGCGAGTTCAACAAGCTCGTCAAGATTATCCATAAATGTCTTTTCATCTACACCAAAGTCTTTAATTGAGTTAGGCAGATTAACAGCCTTCATCAATTTATCAACAGCATCTAACAACAACTTAACTTTTTCGTCGTCATCTTTGCCGCCAAGACCGAGTTCATCAGCTATTTGACCATATTTAGCTTTAGCATTCGGGAACTTATATTGAGGGAATGTAGCCTGTTTTTTAGGTGCATCCGATGCGTTAAATTTAATTATTTGTCTGAATAACAATGCATTGGCAACACCGTGAGGAACATGGTACATAGCACCTAACTTATGAGCCATAGAGTGGCATAATCCCAAGAAAGAGTTTGCAAATGCCATACCTGCAATAGTTGCGGCATAGTGCATTTTTTCTCTTGCGATAGGATCATTAGCACCTTCATTGTATGAACGTTCTAAGTATCTGAATACAAGTTTAATTGCTTCTAATGCATTTGAATTTGTGAAGTTTGTAGCCATTGATGAAACATAGGCTTCAAATGAGTGAACAAGAGCATCAATACCTGATGCGGATGTTAAGCCCTTTGGCATACCGTCTACAAAATTCGGGTCTATAATTGACATATTAGGTGTTAATGCATAATCTGCAATTGCATATTTTACTTGACTTTCATCATCCGTAATAATAGCAAAAGGTGTTACTTCACTACCCGTGCCTGATGTAGTCGGAATAGCAACCATCATTGCCTTTTTACCCAAATCAGGAATTGAACAAATTCTCTTTCTTATATCCATAAATCTCATAGAAATATCTGCAAAGTTAATATCAGGCTGTTCATACATTAACCACATAATCTTAGCAGCATCCATAGGCGAACCTCCGCCTAATGAGATAATTACGTCTGGTTCAAAAGGTCTTAATGTAGCCATAGCTTGATTAATTGTAGATAATGTCGGATCCGGTTTAACATCAAAGAATACTTCATGTTCAATGCCGATTTCATCAAGAACTTTTGTTATACTGTCTACGGCACCCGAGTTAAATAAGAAGCGGTCAGTTACGATAAATGCACGTTTTCTTCCTTTTAATTCACGGAGAGCTAAATCCGTAGCACCTCTCTTGAAGTAAACTTTGGAAGGAACCTTAAACCATAACATATTTTCTCTCCTTTCAGCAACTGTTTTATAGTTCAAAAGGTTTTCAACACCTATATTGCCCGAAACAGCATTGCCGCCCCAGCTTCCGCAGCCGAGTGATAATGACGGTTCAAGTTTAAAGTTATATAAGTCGCCTATACCTCCCTGTGAAGAAGGTTGGTTGATTAATACACGGCAAGTTGGCATTTTTTCCGCATATTTATCAATTCTTTCTTTGCTTCTTTCATCTGTATAAAGAACGGAAGTATGACCGGCACCGCCTTTTGAAACAAGTTCAAAAGCCAATTCAGATGCTTCTTCAAAGTCTTTTGCTTTATACATTGTTAAAATCGGTGATAATTTTTCACGGCTGAAAGGATCATTCCAATCTACATTCGGTCTTTCGCAAAGAAGAATTTTTGCATCAACAGGTGTTTTAAATCCTGCAAGTTCTGCAATTTTGTGAGCAGGCTGACCTACTATTTGAGGATGTGCCGTTCCTCTTTGAGGATCTATAAATGGTAAATCAATCATTTTTTGTTGTTCAGCCTTACTTACAAGGTAAGCACCTCTGTATATAAATTCTTTCTTAACTTCTTCGTATACTTTATCTACAACTATAACGGATTGTTCAGAAGCACAAATCATACCGTTATCAAAAGTTTTTGACATAAGGATTGAAGAAACAGCCATTTTTATATCTGCAGTTTCATCAATAACTGCAGATGTATTACCGGGGCCGACACCTAATGCCGGATTGCCTGATGAATAAGCCGCTTTAACCATTCCGGGGCCGCCTGTAGCCAAAATACAATCAATATCAGGGTGTTTCATTAATGCATTAGAAAGTTCTATTGAAGGAACATCAATCCAGGCAATAATATTTTCCGGAGCTCCTGCTTTAACTGCCGCTTCTAAAACTATTTTTGCAGCTTCGATTGTTGATTTTGCAGCTCTCGGATGAGGTGAAAAAATAATTGCATTTCTTGTTTTTAATGCGATTAAAGATTTAAATATAGCTGTTGATGTAGGATTTGTTGTAGGAACAATACCTGCAATGATACCTAAAGGCTCAGCTACTATTTTAATACCGTTTGCTTTATCTTCTCTGATTATACCGCATGTTTTAGCATTTTTGTGTTTGTTGTAAATGTATTCGGAAGCAAAATGATTTTTAATAATTTTATCTTCAAGAACACCCATGCCCGTTTCTTCAACTGCCATTCTTGCAAGCGGTATTCTTGCTTTATTTGCGGCAGCTGCTGCAGCTTGAAATATTTTGTCAACCTGTTCCTGTGAATAAGTTTCAAATATTTTTTGTGCTTTTTTTACTTTAGAAATCATAACTTCAAATTGTTCAACCGTTTCAACAACGTCTGACTTATTTAAAGTCTTTTCTAATGCTTCAACCTGTTGGTTTGAAGCTGTTTTTTCTGTTTTTGTCGACTTTGATGCCATAATATTTTAATTCCTTTCGTGAATAAAATCTCTATTTGGATTAAACCACAGACAAAGGGAAAAGTCAACGAATTTCATGAGGATTTTGCAGTGATAAATCTTTACACTGTATTTAAAAATTTTTCATCAATTGTTTTATATTTTCAATTGCAGGTTTAATTGCTGACTGCCAGTTATCTATATCATCACATACAAAAGGCTTAACGGAGGTGTACCAAACTACATTTTCACCTTTTAATTCAAACCATCTTAATTGATTTGTCCAGTTAAAGAGTGCAAATGTTTTAACACCTACAGCACCTGCTAAATTTAATATACAATTGTCTGATGTTAATACCGCATCACAATTTGCAATAATAGCAGCCGTATCAGCAAAACTTTGAGCATCTTTGGTTATATTTATAACTTTATTTTTTTTGAATATATTAAATCGGTTATCTTCCGCTTCTTTTGAAAGATTATAAATTTCCACATTATCAAGTTCATCAAGCGGGAGAAATTCTTTAATATCAATATCTCTTGTATGGTCGCCGTTTTTATGACCTAAAAATGAAATACCGATTTTAAATTTATTATTGTTAAAATATTTTTGTTTATACTCTGAAATAAGATGTTCCTGCGGTTTTAAATATCCTTCTCCTACCGAAATACTGCTTCTGTTGAGTTTTAGTGCAATTGGTATAGTCATTGACGGAATATAATAATCATAATCAAGTTTATTTAAATCAACATACCAGCCTGAATATACTTCAACTCCGTAGTCGTTATTTTTTAACAGTTCATAAGCAGCATTCTGAACAACAAATATTACATGTTTTGCCATTTTTATCAGTCTTGGTATGTATCCCCAGGTTAAAAACGTATCGCCAAATCCCTGTTCATAATATATAAGAAGTATTGAATTTGATAAATCCTGACTTCCGTCCCATTTTGGCTTATTGAATTGAGGAATAATTGTCGGATTATATTTTTTAGTAAATCTGAAATCAAAATATTTATACCAGCCTTCAAAATCTTCAGTTCTCAAACAATACATTGAATAATAATATTTATCATCATCACTCATGTTATTATTTTTAAATAATCTTTCCCAGTATTTTCCGGCTGTTTCAAATTCATTTATTTTATGTGCCGTAATAGTTGCATTCTCGGCATATAAGTTCCTGTCAGGAGCCATATCCGAGGCTTTCATAAATGCTTCCAATGCTTTTTGTTCATCAATTCTTTTATGAGTTTTTTCCGAATAATATTTATCATATAAAACTCCGATTTGATTGTAATCTTCTGCTGCCGCATTTCCTGTTCCTTTAAGTTCTATATACTTTTGCATATATTCAATAGCATTTGGATAAGATTGTTTTTTTTCTTCAATTTGAGAACGCAATTTATATATTTCAATATTATTTTCTGAAATTTCTTCCAAATATTGCATCAGGGATAATTCTAAATCTCCCTGCTTTAATTCTTGCAGACAAATTATATAATTTTTTATACATTTTAAATCTTTATCATTATTTTTAAAAGCCGCATAAGTTACTATTAATGCCTTCTTAAAATTTTTTTCTTTTATATACTTATCAGCAAGAATATTCATTTTTATTTGAAATAACTGCTTTGAAAGGTCAATTTCATTATTAGCCGAAACCGTATCCTCTTTATAATTTTTAAGATTATTAATGTATTCCAAATAGCATTGAATTGCTTTTTCTAAATCTTCTTTATCAATATATGCATTCCACAATGCTCTATCCAGTTTTAAGATTTCTAAATTATTCATTATTACCTCATTTTAACAAGTTGTTTTATTTCGTTTACTACAGGAACTAAAGCCGATTGCCAATCATCCATTTCCTTGCATACAAACGGTTTCACAGAGTTAAACCAAACAACATCATCTCCTGTTAAATCAAACCATCTTATATCATTTAAATAATTAAAAAGTCCCAGAGTTTTTATGCCCATTGCCCCTGCAAGATTTAACATACAATTATCCGATGATATAATAACATCACAATTCGCAATTAATGCGGCTGTTTGTGCAAAATTGTGAAAATCTTTTATTATATTATTCACTTTATTGTTTTTAAATATTTCAAATTCCTTTTCGTTTGCTTCTTTTGTTAAATTATAAATTTGAACATTTTCAAGTGTATCAAGCAGATTAAATTCTTTTACAGGAATATCTCTTGATTTATTTGGATTTTTTTTATTACCTGCAAATGAAATTCCGATTTTAAATTTATCATTATTAAAATATTTTTCTTTAAATTCATTTACGAGTGCCAAATCTGCTTTTATATAACCTGAACCTGTCGAAATATTGCTTCTGTCTAAATTTAAAACAGCCGGCAGGGACATTGCCGGAATATAATAATCATAAGTCAATTTATCTAAATCCACTTTATCTTGTGAAAATATTTCAATTCCGTATTCATTATTTTTTAATAAATCATATATTTCATCCTGTGTAACAAAAATACTATGTTTAGCTATTTTTGCAATTCTGGGCATATAACCCCAGACTAAAAAAGTATCGCCAAACCCGTATTCCGTATCGCAGTATACCAGCAAAACCTTATCGGACAAATCCGTTTTTCCATTCCACTTTTCTTTTTTAAATTCAGGCATAATGACAGGTCTGTCTTCCTTTATAAATCTTGTATCATAGTATTTATTCCAATCTTCAAAGTTTTGAGTTTTTAAACATAATTTAGAATATACAAATTCATCATCGGGAGTTACCTGACTATGTTTTTGTAAATTATTCCAGCATTTATAAGCAGTTTCGTAATCTCCGATTTTAGTTGCCAGCATTATTGTATTTCTTGCAAGTACATTTGATTGGGGAGTATTAAATGCGGCTTTTGCATAAAATTTCACGCTGTTTTGTAAATATGAACATTTATGGCTTACTTTTTCATAGCATTTATTATAAATTAATCCCAAAAAGACGTAATCCTCTGTTTTTAAATTGTCTTCCCCTTTTATTTTCGTATATTTTTCCATTAATTCAAGAGCTTCGGTATATAATCCTTGATTTGAATAATTTAATGCTATAGTCGGATAATTATTAATATCATTATCAGATATTGATTCTAAATGTTTGGATAAGGATACTACCAAATCCCCCTGTTTTAATTCATTTAAGCAGGCTATATAATTTTTTACACAGGTAATATCAAAGTTATTATTTTTAAAAGCCGCAGAAGTTACTATTAATGCCTTCTTAAAATTTTTTTCTTTTATATACTTATCAGCAAGAATATTCATTTTTATCTGAAATAACCGTTTTGAAAGTATTACTTCATTATTAGCGGAATTTTCATCTTCTTTATCATTTTTCAGATTATTAATATATTCTTCATAACAGTTTATTGCATTTTCAATTTCTTCCCTGTCAATATATGCACTCCATAAGGCTCTATCCAGTTTTAGCATTTCTAAATTATTCATAATTACCTCGATTTAATAATCTGCTTTAATTCATCTGCCGCCGGCAATATAACTGATTGCCAATCATCAATATCATTACATACAAACGGTTTCACGGAAGTATACCATACAACATCATTCCCCGTTAAATCAAACCATCTGGCATCATTTACATAATTAAACAGCCCAAATGTTTTAATTCCCATAGCACCTGCAAGATTAAGTATACAATTATCTGATGTCAGAATAACATCACAATTCGCAATTATTGCTGCTGTTTGAGCAAAATTTTTAACGTTCTCCACTGTATTTATTATTTTATTATTTTTTAATATTTCCGAGTCTTCTTTATTTATGTCTTTTGTCAAATTATAAATTTGAACATTTTCAAGTGAGTCAAGCGGCTTAAACTCTTTTAGCGGAATATCTCTTGTTTTATTTGAATTTATTTTATTACCTGAAAATGAAATTCCTATTTTAAATTTATCGTTATTAAAATATTTTTCTTTAAATTCATTTACAAGAGCAAAATCAGCTTTTATATAGCCCGAACCTGCCGAAATATTGCTTCTATCCAAATTTAACACAGCCGGCAGGGACATTGCAGGAATATAAAAATCATAAGTCAAATTATCCAAATTTATGTTATTTCTTGATAAAACTTCAATTCCGTATTCATTATTTTTTAACAAATCATATATTTCATCTTGTGTAATAAAAATAATATGTTTAGCTATTTTTGCAATTCTATGCATATAGCCCCAAATTAAAAAAGTATCGCCAAACCCGTATCCTGTATCGCAGTATACAAGTAAAACCGAATTTGATAAATCCGTTATTCCATTCCACTTTTCTTTTCTAAATTCCGGCATACGAATAGGATTTTGTTTTCTCAAAAATCTCGTATCATAATACTTGTGCCAGCCTGCAAAGTCTTGTGTCTTTAAGCATAATTTAGAATATTCAAATTCATCATCAGCAGTTATTTGATTATATTTTTTCAGACTATCCCAGCATTTATATGCTGTTTCAAAATCTCTGCTTTTTGCGGCCAGCATTATTGTATTTCTTGCATATAAATTTATTTCAGGTGCCAAAAATGCTGCTTTCGCAAAATACTTTACACTGTTTTGTAAATCGGAATATTTATGACTTACATTTTCGTAATATTTATTATAGAATTGCCCTAAAAAAACGTAATCTTCGGTTTTTGCACTATTTTCACCTTTTATTTCCATATATTTTTTCATTAATTCAAGGGCTTCCGTATATAAACCTTTATTTTCATAATTCAATGCCATTGCAGGATAATTATTAATATCATTACTCGAAATGGCTTCTAAGTGTTTTAATAAAGATACCTCTAAATCTCCTTGTTTTAATTCTTGCAAGCAAATTATATAATTTTTTACGCATCTTATGTCACTGCTGTTATTTTTAAAAGCAGCAGAAACTGCTATTAATGCTTGTTGATAATTTTTTTCCTTTATATATTTTTCAGCAAGCATATTCATTTTTATTTGAAATAACTGTCTTGAAAGTATTATTTCATTATTAGCAGAATTTTCATCTTCTTTATGATTTTTAAGATTATTGATATATTCCTGATAACATTCAATTGCTTTTTCTAAATCTTCTCTATCGATATATGCATTCCACAATGCTCTACCCAGTTTTAATATTTCCAAATTATTCATTCTTGAACCGCCTTAACAAGCTGTTTTATTTCATTTACCGCAGGCAGTATTGCCGACTGCCAATCATCCATATCTTTGCAGACAAACGGTTTTACGGAAGTATACCATACAACATCATTTCCTGTTAAATCAAACCATCTGTTCTCGCTTATGTAATTGAAAAGACCAAAAGTTTTTACACCTAATGCTCCGGCAAGATTGAGTATACAATTATCGGATGTTAAGACAATGTCACAATTTGCAATTACGGCAGCTGTTTGAGCAAAATTTTCAACAGTTTCCACGGCATTTATTATCTTATTGTTTTTTAATATTTCCAATTCTTCACTACCTGCTTCTTTTGTCAAATTATAAATTTGAACATTTTCAAGCGAGTCAAGCAGTGTAAATTCATCTATTGAAATATCTCTTATTTTATTCTTATTTATTCTGTTACCGGAAAAAGAAATTCCTATTTTAAATTTATCATTATTAAAATATTTTTCTTTAAATTCATTTACAAGAGTCAAATCTGCATTGATATAACCCGAGCCTGCGGAAATATTGCTTTTATCCAATTTTAACACAGCAGGTACGGACATTGCAGGAATATAAAAATCATAATTTAAAGAATTTAAATCAATATTATCTTTTGATAATATTTCAACTCCGTATTCATTGTTATTAAACAGTTCATACAGCTCTTTATATGTAGCGAAAATAACATGTTTAGCGAGTTTCGTAATTCTTGATAAATATCCGAAAATTAATATATTATCGCCGAAACCGTATCCGGTATCTGCATATATCAATAAAACCGAATTTGATAAATCCTGACTTCCGTCCCATTTTGGCTTATTGAATATTGATAATTGCAGCGGATTTTCTTTTCGTAAAAACCTTGCGTCGTAATATTTATGCCAATCTGCAAAGTTTTGTGCTTTTAAACAAAAAATGGAATACTCAAATTTATCGTAATTATTGACAACATTATATTTAATAAGATTGTTCCAGCATTTATATCCTGTTTCAAAATCCATACTTTTACCTGAGAGCATTATTGCGGTTCTATTGTACAAATTTACGTCAGGTGCAAGTTCGGATGCTTTTAAATAAGCATTTAAGCTGTTTTTCAAGTCACAATATTTGTGACTTTTTTTTTCAAAACGTGAATAATAAAAGTACCCTAAATAATTATAATCATTTGCATTAATGGATTTTTCATCTTTTTCGGACATATATTTTTTCATTAATTCTATTGCATCATCATATAATCCGTTTTGTTCGCAATTTTGAGCATATAAAGGATAATTATTAATATTGTTATTATTACTATGTTTCAATTCTTCTATGTTGTTTATTGCCGGTATAACCGCCGATTGCCAATCATCAAAACTCGTGCAGACAAAAGGCTTTACATTTGTATACCATACAACATCTTCACCGGTCAAATCAAACCACCTAAAATCATAATTCCAATTAAAAACAGCAAAAGTTCTTACTCCGATTGCCCCTGCTAAATTTAAAATACAATTGTCTGCAGTCAAAATAACATCGCAATTGGCTATTGCGGCAGCCGTTTGTGCAAAATTTTGAAAATCTTTTGCTATATTTATTATTTTATTATTTTTAAAAATTTCAAATTGAATATCTTCGGCATCCTTTGTCAAATTATAAATTTGAACATTTTCAAGTGAGTCAAGCGGCTTAAACTCTTTTAGCGGAATATCTCTTGTTAAATCTCCGCCTTTTGCCCCAAAAAAAGAAATTCCGATTTTTAATTTATTATTGTTAAAATATTTTTGTCTGTATTGTTCTTTTAGTTCATTATCGGGTTTTATATATCCCGTACCGACTGAAATATTACTTTTATCAAGTTTCAGTAAAGAAGGAACAGACATGGACGGTATATAATAATTAAAATCCAATTTATTTATATCGGTATTATCTCTGTTATATACTTCTACTCCATAAGCATTTGCTTTTAAAAGTTCATAAGTTTCTTTTTTTGTTATGAAAATAATATGTTTAGCAAGTTTAACAAGTCTTTGTATATATCCCCACATTAAAAATATATCTCCAAACCCCTGTTCACAATGTATTAGAAGTGTCGAAGCCGATAAATCTTTAATTCCATCCCACAAAGGCTTATTTATTTCCGGAAAATATATTTTGTTATGTTGTTTTAAAAATCTTGAGTTGTAATATTTATGCCATTCTATAAAATTACCGAGCCATAAATTTAGTGTTGAATAAGTATATTTTGCATCTTCTGTCAGAGGATTGAGTTTTAATAATTTTTCACATAAATTTTTAACTTGTTCTTTTTTATTACATTTATATGCAATGACTAGTGCATTTGATATATATGTATCGGAATTAGGATTGATATCTGTTGCTTTAAGATAAAAATTAAGACTTTTTTCAAGGTCGTTTATATTATGACTTGTTTTATAAAAATATGTATAATACAATGTTCCCAGATTGTTATAATCATCTGCATTAACTTTTTCTGTTCCTTTTATTTTAATATATTTTTCCAAATACGTAATTGCTTCCGAATATAAATTCATATTTGTCAATGTTGTATATACGTATTTACAATTTTCAACATCAATTTCGGAAGCAGTATTTGAAATATCGCCTAAATGCTTTATAAGGGATAATTTTAAATCTCCCTGAGCAAATTCTTCAAGACACAGAATATACTTCTTTATATTGTTAACATCATTTTTATTATTTTTAAATGCGGCGGATAAAACTAAAAGTGCTTTGAAAAAATTTTTTTGCTTTATATATTTATCTGAAAGTAAATTAAGTTTTATTTGAAATAATTGTGAACATAGATTTATTTCACTTTTTACAGCTTCATTGTCAAAATCTGCTTTTTTTAAACTATCAATATACAAGTTATATAATTGAAAAGATTTTTCAATATCCTCGTCATCCAAATATGAAATCCATTTAGCACGTTCAAGTTTTAATATGTTAAAATCGTTCATAATGACTCCTGTTTGGATAGAATAAATTTTTTTATATCATTAACCGCCGGTATCATTGCTGACTGCCAGTTATCTAAATCATCACAAATATAAGGTTTAACACTTGTATAATAAATTACATTCTCACCTGTTAAATCGAACCATCTTAGTTCATAAGCCCAGTTAAAAAGTGCAAAAGTTTTGACTCCTAAAGCTCCAGCCAAATTTAAAATACAATTATCAGAGGTTAAAAGTAAATCACAATTTATTAGTGCCGCAGCGGTTTCATTAAAATTTTTAAAATCATTTACTATATTTTTTACTTTGTTGTTCTTAAATATTTTAAATTCTTCATCTGAAATACCCTGTGTAAAATTATAAATTTCAATATTCTCAAGTTCATCTAAAAGCAGAAATTCTTTTATTTCTATATTTCTCGAGGCATTACCATCGGTATGTCCTTTAAAGGAAATACCGATTTTAAATTTATTACTCGAAAAATATTTATTTTTCATTAAAAAAATCAGTTCAGGCTTTGATTTTATGTAACCTTCGCCTACCGATATATTATTTTTGTCTAACTTTAATGCAGTTGGAACAGACATTGAATAAATATAAAAATCATAAATCAAATCATCGATATTAACAGTATCTTTTGAATAAACCTTAACCCCGTATTCATTATCTTTCAACAAATCGTAAATACAGTCTTGAACAATAAAAATAACATTTTTTGCCAATTTGATAATATGCGGCATATAACCCCAAATCCAAAAAGTATCGCCGTACCCTTGCTCGCAGTATATAAGCAGTGTTGAATTTGAAAGGTCTTGAGTTCCATTCCACATTGTATTTTTTAATTCGGGATAATAGGGTCTGTTGTGTTCTTTTTTTAGTCTTCCGTCATAATATTTATGCCAATTTTCAAAATCACCCGTTCTTAAACAAAACATAGAATAATAATATTTACTTTCATTATTCATTTTATTTATTTTTAATATTCGCTCCCAATACTTTCTTGCAAGTTCTATATTTCCTAAAGTATGTGCAATTACAGTTGCATTGTTAGCGTATTTTTCAACATCGGGAGCCAAATCTGAAGCCTTGGCAAATGCATAATAGCTGTTTTCTCTATCGCTCCTATTGTGTGTTATACTTGAATATTTATCATAAAAAATTCCCAAATCATCATATTCGGCCGGTGTTATATTTTCTTCACCCTTTATTGTTATGTATTTTTTTATTGCTTCTATGGCATTTGAATAATACTCCATAGTAAAATACATAATATAAATATATTTTAATGCATCGTAATTATTACCTGAAATACTTTCTAAATGCCTCAAAAGCATTAAAGTTAAATCGTGATGCTTTAATTCATAAAGACAGGTTATATAATTTTTTACGGTGTTTATATCACGATTATCATTTTTAAATGCGTAATTATATAGTTCAACTGCTTTTGTATAGTTTTTTTCATTTAACAATTTATTCGCAATATAAGTAACTTTTAATTGGAAAAAATTTTTGGCAAGATTGATTTCATCTTGAACTTTATTGTCTTGCGGATTTATCTTTTTTAGTTTTTCTATATAAAGATTATAATATTCAACAGCCTTTTTGATATCATTGTTATCAATATAAGAAGACCATTTTGCACGTTCCAGCTTTAATAAACTTAATTCATTCATACTCACTCAATATATCGGATATTATAACAAAAAAACTCAAATAAAAATTATGCCGATTTATTCCGCATTATAGCTTTAATATCGTCAATTGCACGTATAATAGCAGAATTCCAGTTATTAATATCATTACATACATAAGGCTTAACTGCCGTATACCATATAATATTATCACCGGTCAAATCAAACCAGCGGAAATTACTTGCCCAATTAAAAAGACCAAAAGTCTTTTTACCTATTGCAGCAGATAAATTTAAAATGCAATTATCGGCTGTTACAACAATATCACAATTTTCAATTGCAGCGGCAGTATCCGCAAAGTTATATGCGTGTTTTACAACATTTATTACTTTATTTTTTTTGAATATTTCAAATTTGTAATCAGGAACATCTTTTGTAAGATTGTATAATTGAACATTTTCAAGTTCATCAAATGGCAAAAATTCAGGTATTGCAACATCTCTTGAATGAGTTCCCGTTTTACTTCCCGAAAAAGAAAGACCAATTTTAAATTTATCATTATCGAAATATTGTTTTCTAAACTCCTCAACAATTTCAGGATTTGTTTTGATATACCCCTCACCTACGGAAATATTGCTTCTGTCAAGTTTTAATACACAGGGTATGGACATTGTAGGTATATAATAATCAAAATCTAATTTATCTAAATCAACAGTATCTCTGGAATATACCTCAACTCCCCAATCATTATTTTTTAGAAGGTCGTATGCTTCATTTTGAGAAACAAATATTATATGCTTTGTAATAGGCAAAAGTCTTGGAATATAGCCCCACATCAAAAATGTATCACCAAATCCCTGTTCACAGTATATAAGAAGTGTTGACTCGGATAAATCTTCAACTCCTGTCCATTTAGGCTTTTTAATCTCAGGGAAATAAGTGGAATTGTTTTCTTTATCAAAACGAGCATCAAAATATTCATGCCAGCCTGAAAAATTGGCTGTTTTTAAACAAAAAGCAGCATAGTCAAATTTATCATCATTTGATAATTGATTTGTTTTAAATACTCTTTTCCAATATTTTTTTCCGCCTTCAAATTCATTTATTTTTCCCGCCATTATAGTAGCATTTTTTGCGTATAATTTTACGGTAGGCTCCATATCCGATGCTTTTGTAAAAGCAATATATCCTTTTTGTGCATCAATTTTTTTATTGGTAACATCCGAGTAATATTCGTTATAAAAACATCCCAATATATTATAGTCTTCCGGCAATACATCTTGCCCCGTTTCTTCAATATATTTTTCCATTAAATTAATGGCTTCGGAATACATTTTTTGCTGTTCATAGGTTTGTGCCAATAATTTTTTTATTTCAATATTGTTAGTTGAAATATCTTGCAAATGTTTAAGTACATCTAATTTTAAATCGTATTGTTTTAATTCATCAAGACAAATCAAGTAGTTGCTGATACATTTTACATTTGTAATATTATTTTTAAATGCAACGGAATAAGCCATAACAGCTTTATCATATTCTTTTGCGGCGAGGTATTTATCTGCTAATTTAAGAATTTTACTTTGGAATAATGATATAGAAAAATCTAATTCTATTTTTTTGTCTAATGCGTATGTTGAATCATCAAAATCAATTAAAGCTCTGCGATATAAATCGTAATATTTTATAGCCTCAAGTAACTGCTCTTTTTCAAGCAAAGCAACCCATATTGCACGATCCAACTTTAATAAAGTAAAACTATTCATAAACACCTCTATCTATGCCGGATTATAGCTTAAAAAGAGCAAAAAACAGTCATACACATGCTGTATTTTAAATGATTTCAATCAAAACTCCCTTTTAGAAGTTAATTTTTTCTTAATAAAAAAGAGCCGTAAGGCTCTTTTTTATACTAAGTCTATATATTAATATCTGTAATGAGCAAATGCTTTATTAGCTTCAGCCATTTTGTGAGTATCTTCACGTTTTTTACAAGCTGCTCCGATGCCGTTTGAAGCATCCATCAACTCATTTGTTAATTTTTCAATCATAGATTTTCCGCTGCGTTTTTTCGCTGCTTCAATAATCCATGTTGAACCTAACACCATACCTCTGTCTGCTTTTACTTCAAGAGGAACTTGATATGTTGAACCGCCGATTCTTCTTGCTTTAACTTCCAATAAAGGAGTAGCATTTGTTAATGCTTTCTTGAAAATTTCTAACGGCTCGTCTTTTGATTTAGTTTTTAAGTTTTCTAACGTTGAATAGAATATTCTTTCCGCTATTGATTTCTTACCGCGTCGCATCAATCTGTTAATAAAACCTGCTATATCAACACTATTATAAACAGCATCAGGAGCGGGTATTCTTCTTACGGGTTTACTGCGTCTTGACATTATAAATCGCCTTTCTTATTTTTTATTCTCAGCTCTCTTTGCACCGTATTTAGATCTTGATTTAGCTCTATTTGCGACGCCTGCTGTATCTAATGTACCTCTTACTATGTGATAACGAACACCTGGAAGGTCTTTAACCCTGCCGCCTCTGATTAATACAACAGAGTGTTCTTGTAAATTATGTCCGATACCGGGAATATATGAAGTAACTTCAAAT
>CAJONH010000116.1 GCA_905235825.1 Candidatus Gastranaerophilales bacterium | reverse complement strand
ATAATTGCTTTGCTTCTTGCTCCATTTTTTAATTTTAAATCTAATATTTAATTGACTTCCCCGAAGTACCGTGGTAAGATTTAATCAGTTTGAAATTAGAAAATAAAGGAATTCTATATTTACGTAGTAGTGCGGGCATATAAAATCCGCCCGCTTTTTTTACGGATTTTATAGAATTTTTGGCAGACTAAAGTCTGTCAAATAAAAAAGGAAAAATAAAATGTATAAATTCTCGGCACCTATGCCATATACAAAAGATGATATAAACAAAATACTAGATATTAATAAGCAGGTAGAAAAAAGCAAAATAACAAGTTTATATTTTAGTTTGCCATATACTTGTGAATTATTTACAGGATTTGAACAAGATAGGAATAAAGTTTTAAAAAATTGGGATTATTGGAAAAAATTAATAGAATTTTCATTATCTAAAAATACAGATTTGATTTATCTTTTAAATTCTCCTCGTCAGTTGAATATAGATAATATTGTTTTTGCACAGCAGCTTGAAAAACTTGACAGATTATTATTTGAGTTAAAGAAATTAGGAATTAATAAATTAAGGATAGCAGAACATAAACTAATGAGTTATATTGCTGATAATTATAATAACTTTGAAATTTATGCTTCAACATCATTCGAATTTAAAAGTTTAATGGAATATCAAAATTTTATATTTATGCATTCTACAGTTAAGCAAATAGTTCCATCTCACGATTCCACAAAAAATTTTAAATTATTAAAAAATTTAAAAAAATTACTTCCCAATATTGAAATTGAGTTAATTGTAAATGAAGGATGTATAAACGGCTGTCCTAATCGTATCGGGCATGCAAGCGAAATTATGAGTAAACATATAATACATAAAAATGATATTAATCTTTCCAATTTATATTTTACAAATAATTTTTGCATCAAATATGAAAACCAAAATCCGATTTTGGCATTTATTAAATCTAACAAAATTTTTCCTTGGGAAATACAAGAATATAATAAAATAGGCATAAACAAGTTTAAATTAGTCGGAAGGGATGCTTTTGATAATAATTTCAATAAATATATTCAGTATTATAAGACTTACTTAAAAGGAGTTGAAGATTATAAAAATATAGAAAATACTCCTATTCATAAACTGGTTCATCATCTGCCAAGAGAAGAAGTATTTATGAATTTTAAAGTTAATGAAATACGTAAATATTTACCTGACATAAAATTTTTTCGTAAACATGGCGAATTGTGTTCAGTTAATTGCAGTATAAATTGTAACTATTGTTATAATTGTGCAGCTAAATTACAAAAATTTTATAAAATAAAACAACTTGAATATATTAAATATAAAAAGCAAATATGCTATACTTAAAGTTATTTTTAAAACAGGTCTAATGTGCTAGATATACATTTCTTGAAGCACAAGAATCGGAATAAAAATCTTGTGAAGGACAATAATAAATGGCACAATAATAATGGCAATATGAAATACTATCTCCCCAGCAGCATCCTTCACCATAAGTATTGCATATAGTAAAATTACCGTAAGACTTATCGCCAATAGTGGTACGACAAACAGCAATTTTATCTGTATCTTCAATGATTTTTTCATAGATAGAGCTAATGTCTGAATCATCTAATCCTTCAATATAATCAAAATTCATATTTATCTCCTAAATTTAACCAATTACCAATTTTTAAATTATTTTTAGTATTCCTAAATTTGTGAAATCCTGAATACGGTGTAAACGTCATTTCTTCAAAATATAATTTATTTTGAAATATCATCCAATCTGTACGCACAAAACTAAATTCTTTTGATAATTTCTTTGATAAATCAAACGATTGATTAATAAATATATCTGCTTTTATTTCTGTTTTATCTTCATTAAATCCGAATATATCATCCAATATCGATAATTTTTCATCAAATAATGTTATTTCATTATTATTATGAAATTTTAATATTATTTTAGGATTACCGTTAAATGTATAAACTTGAATTTTTTGACAATCGGTATTTATTTCATCTCTAAGTAATGGTTCTATTATAATTTTTGGTACGATATTTTTATATTGAAGTTCAAATCCTCCAAAAATATAAAAAAATTGTTTTAATCGGTTTGTTATATTCTCTTTTGTTGTATTGAATACAGGCATATCATTCAAATATTTTTGCTTATTTTTAATTATATACTGCCATTTGCATCCGTGGCTGCACTTGATTACAAAAGAATTGGGAAGTTTATCAAAATCGATTTGGTCAAAGTAAGTTGTAACATCTTGTTTTGGTTGACTAAAGTCAACTCTACTACTGGTATAAAGATTCTTCACCCTTGAATTGACGTTGGGTTCAGAATGACCCGGCGTATTAAAGTCTGTAATTGTTTCGTCATACTGAGGTAAACAACTATTTTGTGCCGAAGTATCTTTTTTATTAAGAAGATTTTCCCAATCGATTT
>CAJONH010000115.1 GCA_905235825.1 Candidatus Gastranaerophilales bacterium | reverse complement strand
TGAGTGAATTTTTGAGAGTGGCGACTTTAAAAAGTGAGCACATTGCCGGCGGGGTTGACACGGCGGCAAGTGCGAAACCAGATTAGATGTCGAGATAG
Organism: Candidatus Gastranaerophilales bacterium; assembly: GCA_905235825.1. Taxonomy (GTDB): domain Bacteria; phylum Cyanobacteriota; class Vampirovibrionia; order Gastranaerophilales; family Gastranaerophilaceae; genus Avigastranaerophilus. The sequence continues at coordinate 2,913 of CAJONH010000115.1, read as the reverse complement.
AAAAGGATTAAAAATGGAAGTAGGAAATGTATCTTTCGGAAATGTAGTTGCGGTATCCGGAAAATCGAGAAACATGTATAGATTTACAGAAGCAATGAGTAAAAATCCTGAATTTAAAAGCGGGAAAGTAATGCAAAGAAATGTTACGGATGAATACAAGTACGCCTCTCGTAATGGTTTAATGGCACAAGCTGCTCAGCGTGGAGAATCCGTTGAAATATATGTAACGGGTGAAGATTATGAATATGTAAGAGAATGTAGAGATGGCTGGGATACTTTGGATGGAATTTTAAGCCAATTGACAAAATTTGTTAACGTAGACAGGTTAAGTCCGGAAGCTGCCGTAAGAGCAGTTATGAAACCGGGACAATAAATTAGTAAGGAGATAGTATGATTAAGAACTTTTTGAAAGAATTTAAAGAATTTGCAGTAAAAGGCAATGTTCTTGATATGGCAATCGGTATCATTATAGGCGGAGCATTTTCACCTATCGTAAGTTCATTGGTAAACGATATTATTATGCCCCCTATAGGTTTTGTTTTAGGTAATGTAGATTTTTCAAATTTATATATACCTCTTGCAAAAATTAACGGAGAGCTTCCAACCTTAGAACAAGCTCAAGCTCAAGGCATTGTAACAATTAATTACGGTTTATTTATTAACACGTTAATCAGCTTTTTAATTGTTTCTTTTGCAGTATTTATGCTTGTAAAAGTTATTAACAAAATTAAAAGAGATGATGTTAAGGATGCAGCAGCTGCTGAAGCAGCAGAACCTACCGAAAAAGAATGTCCTTACTGCTTCTCCAAAATTAGCATAAAAGCAACAAAATGTCCTCATTGTACTTCTGAGCTTCACTAATAAGCAGAATAACAATTTTTAGGGATAAATATTTTTTATAAATATATGGATGAAAATAAAATAGTTAAATTATTTAATTTCGTAGATGAGAAAAAAGAGAAGTCTGAAAAACAAAAGACTTCTCCTTTCTCATTTCAAACAAACCCTATTATTCAGCGTATGCTTTTATGTAATATACAAAATAAAAAAGGTAAATTTAATTTAAAAGATTTATTTAAATAATGTATATAAAATCTTTTGTTGATTCATATATATCAGGCGGTTTTGACTTCAACGAAGCAAAAAGTGAAATAGATTTTGCACTTGAAGTACTTTTTGGTTATACATATAAAGATTTTTTATTAAATAAAAAATTAGATAATAATCAAATAATAAAAGCACAAAAAGTTTTTGATGAAAGAGCAAAAAGTAAAAGACCCATTCAACAGATATTAGGCAGAGCCTTTTTTTACGGAAGAATTTTTTTTGTAAACGAATACACACTAATTCCACGACCTGAAACAGAATTACTCGTAAATGAAGTATTAGGCATTGCACAAAATTTTAAAAGAGCTGAAATACTTGATATTGGAACGGGGACAGGATGTATAGGCATAAGTTTAATGCTCGAAAACTCTGAAATAAAAGCGGATATGATTGATATACAAAGTGAAGCACTTGAAATAGCTAAAAAGAATGCTCTTTTTCATAATATTATACAAGGAGCAGATTTTATACAATCCGACTTGTTTAAAAAAATAAATAAAAAGTATGATATTATCGTTTCAAATCCGCCATATATTCCGATAAAAGAGAAAGAAAATTTACAGATTGAAGTTAAAGATTTTGATTCACCAATAGCTTTATTCGCAAAAGATGAAGAAGGGATTGAGTTTTATGAAAGAATTATTACGGATGCAAAAAAATATCTAAAGGAAAACGGGTATATTGCATTTGAACTGGGAATAAATCAATCACAAAAAGTTTCGAACTTGTTAAAAGAAAACAGATTTTACGATATAAAAATAGAAAAAGATTATAATTCGATAGACAGAATTATTACAGCTAAGGCTTCATGTAATTAATCACCGTAAAGAAGCCAATCAATTGAAACATTAAAATATTTTTTAATACAATTAAGAATTTTTAAAGTAGGTTCTTTGATTCCATTTTTTAAATCAATATATTCATACTCATATATTCCCAGAATTTTAGCCATGTCTTTATCTTGATATTTGTTTTTTTCTTGTAGAAATGAGAGTCTTTTTCCTATTCTAAATGAAAAATAAACATTATTAACATCGCTTAACTGATTTGATAAAGTTTCTTCCGAATTTAGAAACATACTTCCGTTTCCGGTTAAAAACCAATTAATATTTACACAAAATGTATCAATTAAAAACCTTAACGTTTCATAAGGCATTTCTCTTTTATTATATTCATAGCCTCTGTATGTATTTATGTTAATTTTCAATTTATCGGCAATTTCCTGCTGGCTATAGCCCAATTTTATTCTGATTTTTTTCAAATTTTCCTGAAGCATTAAAAAGCCTTTCAGATAATTTATTAATTCATTTCGGATAATTTTCTTGACATTTTATTCAAAATGTATAATAATCTTATTTGTAAATATTTAAGTGTCAGATGCTTGAATTATAACATGAAAACGGCATGCCGCCGTTATTCTTGTTGACAAATTTACTACGTATTAAGTTTAAATATAGATGAATTATGTTAAATATAGTTGATTTTTTGAAAAATATAGTTCAAAACGGAATAGGTAATCCGCCATGGGATTATTACTTTCTCAAAAACTTAGATGAAAAGGAGTATCCCCGTTACTTAGCCAAATTGTTTTATATGAATACGGGCGAGAAACTGCCGTTGAAGTATGATTTTAAAAATAAATTGTGGATTATTGATAAGAAAAGATGCAAAACGTTTAATCAAAAAATTCAATGGCTAAAATTGTATGATGCTACAGATTTAAAAAGAATGTGTACGGATAAAGTTTTAGTTCGTGATTATGTAGCGGAAAAAATAGGCAGTGAATATTTAAAACCTGTTTTGCAG
>CAJONH010000114.1 GCA_905235825.1 Candidatus Gastranaerophilales bacterium | reverse complement strand
GATTTGCGTGGCAATCCAGCCGATTTAAAAGAACAAAATAAAAGTCAGCCGAATCACCACGGCACTTCAAATGCCGTTGTTCCTCGCAATGACAAATATTTAGAACCCAAAATATTAATCGAACCTCTTTTAAGAAATGATATTAATAAAAATGCGGAAGAAATACAAGTTTATTGTTTTAATGGAAAATCTGAATTAATAGTAAGAATTGAAGCAGGTACAAACAATAAAACAACATTATACAATGAAAACCTGAGTATTATTGATGATGTTTTATCAACCGGAGATATTAATGTAAATAAATTGTCAAATGATTTAATAAAACAATCGATTGTTTTATCAAAAAAGCTCGCTATACTGTTTAATTTTGTTCGTGTTGACTGGATGATTAATAAAAATAAACTTTATTTTGAGGAACTGACATTTACTCCTTATTCAGGATTTAATAAGGATTTTAATCATAAATTAAATACCGGTTTTGGAAGAATACTTGAATTAGAAGGAATTTACAAATGAACTTTAAAAATATAGATGAATTAACCGATGAACAAGTATTATCATTATATGAGGTTACGATTAATAATGATTTTTTATCTGTAGAAAACAGTTGGTGCTGTATTATTAATGGCACACATACTCCTTGTTATTATTATGTCACAAGCGGTAATGTTCATAATACTTATTGTACCAACGGATATAGCGGACGTAATACCGGTGCGTGCGATACTGCTGTTTGCGGCAGAATTAACGGTGCAAGTATAGTAGGATGTTTTTATGGTATGCGTGACGGCAGATGTATGTATCGTCCATTTTAAATGTAACAGATAGGAATTTATGCTTAAATTTTCAGCACCAATGCCATATACAATAGAATATATCAATAAAATACTTGATATTAATAAACAGATTAAAAAATCAAAAATAACAAGCCTTTATGCCAGTTTGCCTTCAACCTGTAATTTATTTTCAGGTTTTGAACAAAAAAGAAATATTTATTTAAAACAAACTGATTTTAATTATTGGAAATTTTTAATGTGTTATTCAATAGAAAAAGGAATGGAGTTTATTTATTTACTGAATAATCCCGCTTCATTTGATTTATCAAGTCCGGATTTTATAAAAAAAATTGAAAAATTGGATAAATTACTTTGTGAATTAAAAAAAATAGGGATAACAAAACTCCGGGCTGCTTCTGCTCCATTAATAAGTTATTTATGCAAAAACTATTCTCAATTTGATATATATGCATCAACATCTTTTGAATTTAAAACAATTTCTGAATATCAGAATTTTTTTATGTTTCACCCGAATGTTAAGCAGATAGTTCCTTCGCATGATATAAATAAAAATTTTAGATTGTTGAAAAATTTAAAAAAAGATTATCCTCAAACGGAAATTGAAATTATGGTTAATGAGGGTTGTATGCAAGGATGTCCAAACAGAAATCTTCATTCAAATTTAAATATTGATTTTAATGTTACATACAAGGATGATTTATGTCTTTCAAATAAATATTGCATGACTTATTGTAATAATGTGATGAAAATACTTCCGTTTCACTCTTTAACATTAAACAATAATATTTATCCTTGGGAAATAGAAAAATATTCTAAAATCGGGATAAATAATTTTAAATTGGTAGGGAGAGATATGTTTACATTTAAAATTGAAAATTATTTAAATGAATATCTTTTATACTTAAAATGCATAGATGATTATAAAATATCTGATAATATTTCTATTGTGTCATTTATTCATCACCTTTCAGAACAGACTGAACTAAAAGGGCTAAAAACTGCTGAAATAAAAAAATATTTACCAAACATAAATCATTTTATAAAATATGGACATTTATGTGCTTCTATATGCGGGGTTGATTGTCGTTATTGCTATAAGTGTGCCGAAAAAATTCAAAAAGTTTTTTTTACAAAACAAGAAGAAGAAAGAAAACGACATATATCTGTATGCTTTATTAATAACATCTAATATAAATTTATTGTAAAAAAAGGCGGGATTAATTCCCGCTTTTTCATTCCCTTAACGGGTTTGAATTACTACGTAAATATAGAAATTTTATTAATAAATATACCAAATATAATTTCATTGCTTACTAGTAGTTTACTACGTTATAATAGTAGTTTATTCTCTTGTGATGTTTTTGTCAATACTTAATAATTAATAGTATGAAAGATAAACGAAAT
>CAJONH010000113.1 GCA_905235825.1 Candidatus Gastranaerophilales bacterium | reverse complement strand
TAATGCTCAGAAGATGTTTTATATTCATAGATGAAGTATAACATAAAAAATTAATTTTAAACTTGTGCATATATCTTTTTAGTAGTAGGTTAGACTTTAGTCTAATAAACAATAAAATCTTAAATTTCGGTAGGCTAAAGCCTACCCTACTGCTGAGTTTGTTATTTGTAATAATTCGGATTTGAATTATTTAAAAAAATCAGTTTTAAATATTATTAAAACTTTGTAATAGAATTTTAGAAACAATAAAAAAGACTAATTGCCAAAAATCAGAGTCTATTTTAAAATTACGATATGAATTTAATGGGATATATATTAAAAAGAATTTATCAAACAATACCGTTATTATTTTTAGTATCGGTAATCAGCTTTTTTTTAATAAGAATGGCTCCCGTCGACCCGCTTGCCGAATTAAGGCTTAATCCATCCATTACGCAGGAAACATTGGATTATGAAGTGCAAAGATTAGGACTTGATAAACCTGTTATCGTTCAATACGGGAAATGGCTTAAAAGTTTTGTTCATGGTGATTTCGGTTATTGCACAACAGGAGAAAAAGTTGCGGATAAATTAATGGAACGTATTCCAAATACACTTTTATTAACGGGTTTTGTTATATTTTTTACGTGGGCAGTGGGTATACCGCTTGGAATTTCAGCTGCTCTGCACTGGCGAAAACCTTTAGACAGAATTTTAACAATACTATCAAGTATAGGCATGGCTATTCCTTCTTTCTTTTTTGCACTTCTTCTTTTGTTATTTGCCGTAAAAACAGGCTGGTTTCCTACAGGCGGACTTACAAGTTATAACTATAACGAAATGGGATTTTTCGGTAAAATTTTAGATGTTCTTCATCATCTGGTACTTCCCGTAACGGTTTTATTTACAATTTCATTATCCGGTCTTCAAAGACAAATGAGGGGAAATTTATTGGATGTTTTGCAGTCTGATTATGTTAAATTTGCGAGAGCAAAAGGTTTAAGCGAAACTAAGGTTATATATAAACACGCATTAAGAAATGCAATTAATCCAATGGTGACTCTTTTAGGGTTTGAATTTGCATCATTGCTGTCGGGTGCGGCATTAACAGAATATGTATTTCAATACCCCGGACTTGGAAGATTAATTCTTGAAGCGGTTATGAAATCTGATATTAATCTTGTAATGGCATCACTTATGATAGGTACAATAATGCTTGTAATAGGCAATTTACTTGCCGATATTCTATTAAAACTGGTTGATCCGGGAACGGAGGCTGTTTAATGGCTCAATTGGTTGAATTTGAAAATTTTAACAGAGAAAATCTCTTTAAAAAGCTAATGCAGGATACATTTGCTCGTTACGCTTTTATTATACTCGTAATTATGTATTTAATGGTATTTTTTGCTTCTTTTATAAGTCCTTATTCAAAAGATTACTCAAACAGGAATAAATCATACTGTCCGCCTTCAAAAATATATATAATTAATGAAAAAGGCAGATTGTCTTTACCATATACATATAACTACCATAGATACTTCGATAAAGAAAATTTTGATACAAAATATATAGAAGACAGGTCAAAAAAGTATGCCGTTAAATATTTTTCTAAAGGACAGGACGGTAAAAGACATTTTTATGACGTGGAAAAAGATGGCGAATTATATCTTTTAGGTACGGATATTAACGGGCGGGATAACTTTTCACGCTTATTATACGGAGGACAAATATCATTAACCATAGGTTTTCTTGCACTTCTCGTATCATTTCCTTTAGGAATGCTCTATGGCGGTATATCGGGCTACGCAGGAGGTAAAACCGATTTTATAATGATGAGAACGGCAGAAGCAATAATGTCTATACCGAGTTTTTATCTTTTAATTATATTAGCATCTGTTCTTCCGGCAAATATGACAAGTGTTCAAAGATTTGCACTTATCGTAATAATACTCGCTTTAATCGGCTGGGCGGGATTTTCAAGAGTGGTAAGAGGAATGGTTCTTTCAATAAAGAAAAAAGAATTTGTAACCGCCTCCGAAGCACTTGGAGCTTCGGGATTAAGAACTGTTATACATCATATTCTTCCGCAGACAATGAGTTATGTAATAGTTGCTATGACATTAAGTGTACCTTCTTATATTTTATCGGAATCGGGTTTGAGTTTTTTGGGACTAGGTATTCAACAGCCTGATGCAAGCTGGGGTAATATGCTTAAAGAAGCTCAAGAATTTATAAATATTGTATCACGTCCTTGGCTTTTAACACCGGGATTTTTAATTTTTATTGCAGTCCTGTCTTTTAATATTATAGGTGATACCATTCGAGATATACTTGATCCAAACAGCAGAGAACGCAATTAAATGTAATATATATTTTTACATCGTTTAATATATTTTGATGTATAAATATTTTTTTTGCCAAATTATTTATAGTTTATAGATGCTGCAAAAAAGAAAATCCTTTTCAGGGCTGTCTCGCTTGGTTATTTTGTAAGCGGCACTATGGCTTTTAACTGAAAAACGGTAATATATATTTAGTGAGTGTCCGCTGACAAAATTGCCCTCGCTCTAATGCCCTTCAAAGAATTTTCTTTTTTTCCGCTTAATTCATGGTTTATTGAATTTGGC
>CAJONH010000112.1 GCA_905235825.1 Candidatus Gastranaerophilales bacterium | reverse complement strand
TTTTTCATGCTTAGCATGGTTGTCCATCTCTGGAATAACCCTGCTTGAAAAGCGCCTGCCACCGAGAAAAAGAACACCGCTAAAATTGTATAAGCAGGAAGTAAATATATCAATCCGCAAAAAACAAGAGCAATTAAAAAGCTGTTTGAAATAAAAGATATTACACGGGAGGTAAAATTTTGCATTACGAAATCAACTCCCGTTGTGATTTTAGTAATTATGTTATTATCTCCACGCTGTAAATCTGCCTCATAAGGAGAATAAAGGAAGTATCCCAGCATTTTTTCTTTTACATCAAGCCCCCATTTATTAATCATATTACTCTGCCAGTATTGAATAAGAATGCTGTAAATATTTTTTATAATTATTACACCTGCAATCATAAGCCCGAATGTTATTATTAAATCTTTCTGCTGAGTAAAACCGGTATATTGTGTAATAATTTTAGAAAAAGGACTGTATATAATTCTTGAAGGGTTTACCATTGTCATTAAAAAAGGGAATACAAGTACAATACTTAAAAAATCTAATAAACTTGACATAAAAGACATAAAGAACATATATGCAAGTTTAAATTGATATCCTTTTCCGAAGTATTTTAAAAATTTAAAAAACTTTAATAAAAACATTTAACAACTTCTCCCTATTCATCAAAATGATATCATAAATTTATAATGTTTTATATCATTGAATATATAAAGTTGTTTTTTAATAAATTCTGCTTTATAAGACAAACAGCTATTAAACCGGATTATATAATGAAATTGCGTGTCCAAATATAGAATCAGGACTGCAATTATAATAAGACAATTTATGAATGGAACATTCAGATACTATAAAATTCCATAATTCATTACTATATTCACTATTTCTGAAATATTGCATTCTATGAGGTATATAATCAGAAACAATATCACAATTTAATTGTTTAAATTCGTCAATTTTCATTAATTCATCAAATAAAATTTGAAAAAGAAAATAATCAAGCATACAATCTTCATATAACCAATAATTTAAAAGTATATTTTTTAGTGCATTTATTATTTTATGATTTTTTTTTGCAACAATAAAACTATTTAAAAGATTAACTTTGAAATTTTTATCCCAGCACCAATAATATAAGAACTGATTTTCCAAAATATCAAAATTATCTGGACGTTTTCCCCTTTGATACGCAAAAAAATCCGAATCTAAAATTTCAGATGGTATTTTATCGGTCAATAAAATGGTTGCATCAAGCCACACACCTCCATAAGCAGATAACAATGAAACTCTTAATACATCTGAAAAAAATGCATAATTATAATTTTTATTTGTCTTTAACTTTTCATACACAAAATCGGGTAAATCTATGTAATCTCTAATAGTATTGTTATTTAATATAATTCTTTCATAATCGCCTTTATTTAGTCCAACGGAAAAAAATGATGATTTAACAACAGGGTGTGTACTCTCATCAACTCCCTGACCCCAAAACTGCCACATTATTTTATCCGTATGTAAATCTTTTTTGGGTTTTAAATTAAATTCAAGTAATTCACCTTCTAAATAAGGATTTATATAATTTTTTCTCAGGTATTTAGCAATGTAATCCTGTCTTTCCAATAACTGTTTAAGTAAAGCCTTATCTGCCATTAACAATATACCTCGCAAAACCAACTTTACTAATTATACTATTTTTATCCGAAAAAACAAATAACATTATATAGATTATGAAAGTCAATCAATAATTTTTTGATAAACAATTTGTGCTGCATTTAAAACAGGATCTATAGCCGGAGAATAAGGCGGAGCATAGGGTAAATCCAAATTCATAAATGTTTCTATTTTTGTTTTTCCCATTATTGCAGGAATAACCGTATTAATTCTTTGATTAACATCACCTTCACCTATACCTTGAAGTCCTAATATTGTATGGTTATTTTTATCCACAAGAAGTTTTAGTGTCATATTTCCCGTATCAGGCATATATCCTGCCTTATCACGCTTTGTTACGATTGCAAATTCACTTTGAAAACCGAGTTTATCTGCTTCTTTTTTACTTATTCCTATGATTGAAATTGTCAAATCAAAATATTTGGTAATAGTTGAATTTAAAATACCTTCAAAAATACAATTTTCACCTGCAATATTAATTGCAGCACATCTTCCTTCTTTATTTGCCGTAGAACCCAACGGAACCCAGACGTGGCGATTTGTAACCAAATTAAAATCATGAGTACAATCACCAACGGCATAGACTCCCTGTTTATTAGTTTTCATAGTTGTATCAACTTTAATGCTGTTATAAACTCCGAGTTTTATTCCGCTGTCTTTTAAAAAATCGGTATTCGGACGGACTCCGGTACCTAATACAACAAAATCCGTTTCGATTATTTTACCCGATTCTGTTATGACTTTTTCTACTTCGCCCTTTGAATTTCCTTCAAATTTTATTACATTTTCGTTTGTTAAAATATGAGCCTGCCCCGGATTTCTTCCTATAATATAATCTTTTACCATTTCAGCTAAATCTTCATCAAACATTTTTAAAATATGCGAATGTTTTTCAATTAATGTAACATCAAGATTATTGGATATCAGTGCTTCCATTGTTTCAATTGAAATATAACCTCCGCCGATTAAAACCGCTCTTTTAGACTCTCTCATTTTTTGTTTTATATTTATACCGTCTCTTATGGTTCTTAACGTAAAAATATTTTTCAGGTTTATTCCTTGAATATTCGGAATTACGGGAACTGCCCCCGTCGCTATTACCAGTACATCATAAGAAACATTAAATTCTTCGTTTGTTTCAATATTTTTAATCAATACCGTCTTGTTCTCAGTATTTACTTTTATACATTTATGTTTTGTAAAAACGTTAATATTTTGCTTTTTAAAATCTTCAGGTGTTCTTAATATCAGAGTTTCGGGATTTTGTATAATATTTTCGATAAAATACGGAAGTCCGCAAGCCGAATATGAAATTATATCCTCCTGTGTATAAAGCTCTATATCAGTATCAGCCTTTAAACGTCTTAATTTTGCTGCCGTTTTTGGTCCTGCTGCACCACCGCCTATTATCACAACTTTTTCACTCATAATTTTATTCCTTTCAAAATTATTTATGAAAAAAATATAGTCAAAATACATCCCCTGTTTTGATACATCGATATTATCAGAATATTTCGGCGGCAGAATGCGAAAACGGATTAGATTAAAATTTATTTCGAGTCATTGAAAAATGACCGTTTAAAAACTTTTCATATATTTGCGTAAAAGCAATATCCCTTATTATTTGAGATTTCAATTTTTCAATATTTTCAAATTTTTGTTGATTTCTTATTTTTGCAATAAAAGAAATTTCTATTTCTTTTCCGTAAATATTCTTATTAAACTCTATAATATGCACTTCTGTTTTAATGTGAACCTCATTATTCAGCGTAGGTGCATAACCATGGTTTAAAACACCCGTATATATTTCATTATCATATTTTACCTTTACAAAATATACTCCGAAAGGAATTTGAATTTTATCTTTGGGATAAACTATATTTGCACTTGCGAAACCAAGTTTTGAAGCTATTTTATCGCCTGTTACAACATTTCCTCTCACAAAAAAATTGTATCCGAGTAATTTATCTGCCTCATAAAAATCACCTGAAGCAATTAAATTTCTTATAACAGAGCAGCTGACAATACTGCCGTCATAAGTAAACGGCGGAATTTCAAAATATTTATATCCGTATTTATTTTGATATTTTTTTAAAAAACTGCTGTTTCCTTCTTTATTAAAACCAAAACTATGATTAAATCCTGTTGTTATTGCTATCGGAGAAAAGTATTTTACAAGAATATTTTCAAGATAAAACTGTGCCTTTACAGATGCATAATCCTCAAAATTTAAGAGTATCACATTGTCTATACCAATTTTATTAAGTATTTCGAGCTTTTCATTAAGAGTTAAAATTTGTTCAATTTTTTTATCTGATATAACAGAAAGCGGGTGAGTGCGAAAAATTATAACTGTCGATTGCGTATTATTTTGTTTCGCAATATTTATCGCATTTTTCAATACAACTTTATGACCGAGGTGAAGTCCGTCAAAATATCCGAGTGCAAGTGAAGAATTATTAATATATGTTAATTCATTATGGATTTTCATAATATAATTATAGACAAAAACAAAATATTGTTGAATACTGTTTTTATATATGGAAAATTCTAACTACATAAACAATATTAATTCAGGCACATCTCCCTGCATATTTAATAAATCGGGAAAACATTTAGGTGCATATTTTTTGCACGATAATTCCGTCATGTTTCGTCTTTTAACGTTTCGTGATGTTAAAAACGTAACACTGGAAATCAAACCCAAAAATAAACCCGTTCAAAAATATGATATGATACAAGAATCGGCTTGTGTATGGTATTTGGTTATTAATGCAGGAATAATAACTAACGGCGACAGATATCGTTTTGTAATAGATTATAAAAATGAACTAACGGCAGTAAAAGACCCTTGTTCAATGTGGCAGGACGGATATTTTAAATGGTCAAGAATTTATAACCACACTCTTTTTAATTGGACGGATAAAAAATGGATGACGGGAGAAAATCCTTCAAAAATAAGCAGACTATCAAGTGAAACAAATAAACTGCTGCCGGTTGAAGCCCTTAGAATTTATGAAATGCATATCGGAACTCTGACAAAAGAAGGAACTTTCAAATCGGCAAAAAATAAGCTGGATGAAATAGCAGAAATGCACTTTAATGCTATAGAAATAATGCCCGTAGAAAATACATATTCATTTAACTGGGGATATGACGGGGTAGATAAATATGCACCAAACCACACATACGGTACTCCTGACGATTTAAAAGAGCTTGTTGATTATGCCCACAAACTCGGTTTAAATGTTATTATGGATATTGTTCCAAATCATTTAGGGCCCGATATAGCCGAATTGCAGAATACAGGCCCTTATATCGAAGGTATAAACTGTTTCGGATATAAATTTAATTACGAAAATGATGAATGCAGTAAATATGTAAGAGATTTCATAATCGGAGCAGCATTAAACTGGGTTGTAAACTATCATTGCGACGGACTTCGTGTTGATATGACAAAATTTATGTGCAGTGATTTTACAATGAAAGAAATGGTTGCCGAAGTTAATTACCACGCTCCTTTTGTATTTATGATTGCAGAAGACGGCAGAGATAACGATAACAGAGTTACCAATAATTTTACTCCGGCAGAATATGAAGAAAATGAACTAAAACACGAACAATTTATAAATAAAATAAAACAAAATGATGTATCACTTGCCGCATTGGGTTTTGATACCGAGTGGGATTTTCCGTTTCATAAACAAATAGCAGCATCGGTTCTTGGTATGTGGGATTGCAGAATAAAAAATTTATGTGATTTTGATTATTCACTTAGAGATGCTCAAACAAGAGTTAAATATATAATGAGTCACGATGAAATCGGAAATATCGACGGAACAAGGCTTATATCCAAAATTCTTGCAAAAGAATTAAATCTTGAAAGCTGTGTTTGTGAATGTAAACCTGATATAATGTGTAAATATGCAGCTCATGCCGCACATAAATTATCGGTCAGCTTTATAACCGGAGAATATGAAAAAATGACGGAGGAAGAACGTAAAATCTTCTGTAAACAAAATAATTTGACCGTTTGTTTTTCTCCCGATGAAGTATTTAACGCATATAAACAAGCTGTAAAAAAACATAAACTCGTTCTCGGCAAAGTATATTCTATTCCCGGTGCAAAAATGGTATTTCAAGGTGATGAAGAAGCTAATTTATCTTACTTTAAATTTTTTAGAAAATTTTCAACAGGTTCAGAGCCGTACTTGAGAGATAAAGGCTATGAACCCGGATTAAGTGCATTTTTAGATTCAAAACTCACTTCCGTAGTACCTTCAGAAAAATATGCTTATATAAATAATGCTGTACGCAATTATGTACGGGATTTAAATATCTTATGTTCAAAAAATATTGCTTTGGCTTCGGGACATATTGAAAAAACAATTGTTCACGAAAACTCTGATACACACGCTATTTATACAAGAAAAATATATAATGAAATTTTTTCCGTATCTAATTTCTCAAATATTTCATACAAAGATAATTACGGGATAATGTTCCCCAAAGGAAAATGGAGAGAAATATTTAATTCCGATGAAATTAAATATTTTGGTGAAGGCAAATACCTTAATAATAACAATATAAAAGAGCAATTTTCTTATATTTCTCTGCCTGCATCAGGTATAACTTTTTTTGAAAAAGTATAAGATTTATTTTTGATTTAAAAATATATTAAAAAGAGAAATCAAATAAATCTTTTACTTCAACATCTAAAGCATTAGCAATAAGTTTAATAGTATCAATGGTAACATTAGC
>CAJONH010000111.1 GCA_905235825.1 Candidatus Gastranaerophilales bacterium | reverse complement strand
TAAACAATGCAAAACCGACTCCCGTAAACGAAAACTATGCCGTAATGACAGACCTTATAAAGGAAAAAACCGAAAATATATTTAATGGAACTAAATCGGTACAAGAAGTTTTTGACAAAGAAACTATTATTAAAATGGAAAATTTATTGAAATAAATTATGCATTATCACCGTTGTATTCGGGTAAAGAAGCGGCATATTCAGCTAATATCCTTGCAATGTCAGAGCCTTTTATTACAACTTCAAGAATAAGCTGATTATTTATTAACAACTTATCGGTATATTCAAGTTCTTCCGTATCAAAGATTTCAAACTCAAGAAAATCATAGCCTACATAATTTATTCTTCCGTAGCCTTCACTTGAGCCCCATCTCATAAATACGAGCTGTTTTTCAAATAATTTGAGTTTGTCCGCTAATCTCATTATGAACTCCATATATAATATAATAATTAGTTCTTATAATTAAGTCAATTTTTATTTTGAATTTTTCTTTTTTGCAATTATTGCTTTTGCCTGATCATTTGTTTGTATATTTAAATTTAAACTTTCAGCAAGAGAATTAAAATGTTCATATAAATCGAAATAATATTCGGGTATATTAAGAGTTTCAGAATATTTATATTTAACGAAATCAACATCCATTCTGATATTTTTTATACCCAAATCATTTACAAGATGAACGAAATCGGAAATTTCACCTTTGTTGTCATTAATTCCGTCAACCAGAATATATTTCAATGTAATATTATTGCGTGCATAATCAGAAGCTGATATATAGCTTTTTACATTATTTACAACACTATCAAAGCAATCAACCTGTTTTATTTTTTTATAAGTTTCTTTTTTGGAACTGTCCAAAGAAATGACAAGTATACATTTATCATTTACAAACGCTTCTTTTATTGACTCCGAATATTTTATACCGGAGGTTAAAATTTCAACTTTAGCATCTAAATATCCGGTAAGAGTTGAAAACATTTTTTCAAATTCGGGAGATATTGTTATTTCACCGCCTGACATGTAAACTCTTGCATTTTTAGATAGTATTTGATTGCTTATCATTGAATTTACAACAGGTAAAACTCTGTATTTGAATGAATTATTAATATGTCCGAATGAACAATACAAGCATTTTGCATTACAGGACATATTATTTTGAATAAAAACTTTTTTTATTAAATTTGGGAAATCATCAATTTTTGAGGATGAATACATTGAAGGAAGTTCAAAACAATTTGCACACTCATCAGGATAAAATTTTTTATTGCGAAAAGAATTTATCTGTTTAATCCAGTCTTTACGTTTTTTATATACGTAATCCCAATCTATATCACGTCCGTCATAATTTTCATAAAAAACCGGCCCCGGAACATTTGAACAGCAGGCACGAATGTTATCGTAAAAAAAATGTATTGAATGTTTAATATTATGGCAATCAAGATATTTTTCTTTTTTAAACAATTTATCAAACATAATAACCTACGCTAAAACTTTTATCTTTTTTCTTGTTTCGGAAAGATATTCTATATGTTCTTTTTTTATTACTTCCCCCGGCAGTAACACAGGTATTCCGGGCGGATAATCAGCAATCAGCTCCATTGAAACACGTGCAAGAGAGTGCTGGATATCTACTTCTTTTGAACTTTTTCCCCATACTGCGGCAGGAGTATATCTCATTCTGGGTTCTATAACTGACAATACATCATATTTCGATTTATTCGGAAGCAGTTTTATATTGTTATCACACAGTGAAAATAATGCTTTTTCCAGTTTATTAAGTTTTGAGTCGGAAGTACCTATACCTGTCAGATATAATGCTGACTTTTCATTTGCAAGTTCATCTTCAATACCGTATTTATCAATCATAATTCCCGAAAGTTCAAAACCCGACATATTTGTAACTTTAACAAGCACCTTTGTAATATCGTTATTAACCGAATAAACTTCAAGATTAGGAATTGTTTTTAAAGAACGTATTAACCTGTTGAGTTTTTTTATGTAATTTTGAATATAAATTTGACCTTTTTTAGAAGCAAGATAATTTATTGTCGCTTCTATATTAAGAAGCAGAGGATATGACGGAGATGTTGTTGTAAAGAGATTTAAAGACTGTTGAATTATTTTTGGTTCAATCGGAGAGTCCCAGCCTAAATGTAATAAAGCGGAAGGATTTAAAGCACCTGCCGTTTTGTGCAGAGATTGAATAACGATATCTGCTCCCTGCAAGAGTGAAGGAATTCCTATTGCTTTATGGAAATTCCACAAAGCTCCGTGTGCTTCATCTACAATTAAAATTGCACCGTATTTTTTACAAACGGCTGATATTTTGGTAATATCAAACATAACTCCTTCATAAGTGGGATTTGTAATTATAACGGCTTTAACATCTTTGTTTTTATACAACAATTCTTCTATATAATTTAAATTTAAAGAGTCGTAGATACCCCATTCCGAATTATATCCCGGCATAAGCCATATAGGAACGGCTCCGGTAAGAACCAACCCGTTATAAACCGATTTGTGACAATTTCTTGCAATAATAACTTTTTCATTTTTATTTAAAACGGAATACATTGCACCAACAATGCCTGATGTTGAACCGTTCGTCAAGAAGAAAGTTGATTTTGCACCGTATATGGCGGCAGCATCTTCTTGTGCCGCTCTTATTATACCTATAGGATTTGCAAGATTATCAAAACCTTCTATTTCAGAAAAATCGCAGGAAAAAAATCTTGAACCGATTAATTTCTTTGATTTCGGAGCTACAAACGCACCTTGAGAGTGAGAAGGGGTAGTAAATAAAATTCTTTTCTTTTTTTGGTAGTTTTCTATAAAATTTATAATCGACATATCCTGTTTATTATAAGATGAACATTCTAATATTAGCAAGAATGTTAAGCATGTTAATATTTAGACAGCCTTTTTTTTACCAATAACATTCATTTTCGTATGTTTTTATGCCTTTTAAATTAAGTTCTTGTTTTAATTTGTCATTTCCTTTGCTTATATAGCAGGTTCCTCCTACTGATTGCAAATTTCCGCAGGTTTCGGTATTGTAGCCTTCCATATATGCATCGCCCCCGATTGACTTCAAATTACCAAAATCAAAATCGTTTTCTGTCGGGAAAAATGCTCTGCCGCCTATATGTTCAATTTTACCCGCCGTTTTTACATTATGGCTAAAAAAGGCATCTCCTTTTATTTCTTTTACATCTTTCAGCAGTTCATTTTCATCTATGCCCAAAAGTTCCCAGCTTAAATATTTGTACAGATTTTTTTCATTATGATTAGGCTGTCCGAAAGAACTTAAAATTAGTAAACCGTCTTTTTCATCACGTTTTTCAAGCATGCCTGCGGTATATAAAATATCTTCTGATGAGGCTTCATTTATAGGTTTGCCTAAGCGTTTTTTAAACTCATCAGCATCATCAACAGTATCAAGCATGGCTTTTTTATATTCATTCATTTTATAATCTTTTGTGTGTTCTTTTATAACTGACAGATATTTTAAATCCGGAATACCGTTTCTTTTTTCCCCCAGTATTAATTGAACGGTATCCCCTTCAAATTGTACGGCTGATTTTGGTTTTCCGTTTTCGAGATATAAATGAAAATCCCCCTGTTTCAGATATGCTTCTGCACAATCATAAGACATTGCATCTTCCCAATTTTTATTTTTTTGTATTAACCTCATTAATTTTACCGAATTTTTTTCGATATTATCGGGGTCATTTTTTTCTCCCCGTATTATTTCCCATCCTGTCTTATTTTCCGTTGATTTATCGGAATTTTTTGTTTTAGAAGCTGAAAAAGATACGGTATCCTGTTTCAACGGTGACAAATTAGGATAATTTCCGTATTTTTTTGTGTTATTGGAGTAGTTTTTTACATGTTCCAAAACTAAAGCTGCAGAAGAAAAAATCGTGTTCATTTTACATTCCTTTCTCAAATAATACTAATAAAGACCAATAGTGATAAAATCATACAACAAATATAAAGAAATAAAATTAAAATAAGAACAAAAAATAACTTATCTTTACAAAAAATATATATTTATATTAAAATAAAATATTCGCTTTAGTTGATTTTGGGAAATAATTCGAATTAGGAGTAATATGGATTTTACACAAGCACAAATCAGAACGGAAGAATTAAAAAAACTTATAAAAGAAAATAATGAAGCGTATTATGTTTATGATAATCCCAAGATTACGGATTACGAATACGATGAACTTTTTAGAGAATTAAAACAAATTGAAGAAGAATTTCCTCTGTTAAGAACTTCTGACAGCCCCACGCAGAATGTCGGAGGTAAAGCGGTAAAAGAATTTAAAGAAATAAAGCATAAATACAGGCTTTACAGTCTTGATAATTCAAATAATTATGAAGACCTTCGAAAATGGTATGAAAGAGTAAAAAAAGAATATCCTTCCGAAAATGATTTAGGGCTTGTTGTTGAACTTAAAATAGACGGTTTATCCTGTGCTTTGTCTTATGAAAAAGGAGAATTAAAGCTGGGAGCTACACGTGGCAATGGTATTATAGGTGAAAATATAACAGAGAATATAAAGGAAATAAAAACAATTCCCCAAAAGCTCACAAAACCTATAACAGTAGAAGTGAGAGGCGAAGTTTATATGAGTGTTTCTTCATTTGAAAAATTAAATGAAGAAAATAGAGAAAACGGGTTAAGAGAATTTGCAAATCCGAGAAATGCGGCGGCAGGTTCTCTAAGGCAGCTCGACAGCAAAATTACGGCAAAAAGAGATTTAAATTTTTTTGCTTACACTCTCATTTCGGAAGATAAAACACTTTTCAGAACTCATGATGAAGCAATGAAACAGCTGAAAGAATTGGGGTTTGACGTTAATCCGAATTACAGGCTGGTTGAGGGTATAAATCCCGTTATTGAATTATGTTCAAAATGGGAAACCGAGCGTTTTAATCTCGATTATGCAACTGACGGAATGGTCATAAAAATAAACGAGATTGCTAAACAAAACGAACTCGGATTTACTTCACGTGCTCCAAAATGGGCTACTGCTTTTAAATTTCCCCCCGAAGAAGTCTGGACAAAACTTGAAAATATAGAATTGAGTGTCGGGAAAACAGGGGCTGTTACTCCCGTAGCTATTTTAACTCCCGTACAGCTTGCAGGAACAACAGTAAAAAGGGCAAGTCTGCATAATTTTGATGAAATAGAAAGACTTCAAATTAATATAGGGAACGATGTTTTAATTAAAAAAGCGGCGGAAATAATTCCCAAAGTTATAAAAAAACGAGATTATGAAGATTTCGGCATATATAAAGCACCGGATAAATGTCCGTCTTGCGAAACTCCGCTTATTCGTCCCGAAGGTGAAGTAGCTTTATATTGTCCGAATAATATGCATTGTCCTGCCCAGATTAAAGGCAGGATTGAATATTGGGCATCTAAAGAGGCTATGGATATAGACGGAGTCGGCTCATCAGTTGTTGAAAAACTATATGAAAAAGGATTAATAAATGATTTTGCAGACCTTTATAAATTAACCGCCGAAGATTTTATGCAGCTTGATTTGGTAAAAGAAAAATCGGCAGATAATCTGTATAACTCAATACAAGCATCAAAGACCCCTTCTATGACAAAGTTTTTAACGGCACTAAGCATTAAATTAATAGGTAAAGAAACGGCAGACCTTATATCAAACGAATTCCCCACACTTGAAGCAATAAAAAATGCCTCATTTGAAGATTTGATAAAAATAGACGGTATTGGTGATAAAGCAGCACAAAGTATTTTGGATTATTTTAACAATGAGAATAATAAAAAAATTCTTTCCAAACTCGAAGAATACGGAGTTAATCCGAAAGGAAGCACCGTTGAAAAAGTATCCGATATTTTTAACGGAAAAACATTTGTCATAACAGGTACTTTATCTCAGCCCCGCAGCTTTTTTGAAGAAAAAATTAAAAGTCTTGGCGGTAAAACATCTTCAAGCGTAAGTAAAAAAACTTCGTATGTACTTGCAGGAGAAAATCCGGGTTCAAAATTTGACAAAGCCTCCTCTTTGGGTGTTATAATACTAAATGAAAGGGATTTCAGTTTATTATCCGAAGGGCAGAGTATAAATGAATAAAAATTTGAAAATTATTACAATAAACGGTGTCAGAGGAATGCTTATGGCAGTTTTCATTATTTTCGGACTTATTTCAGGATTTATTATATCGCCGGCATGGGTATGTATGAAATTATGGAATACTTTTGTTGTTAATTATGCTGCTGCCGCACCTATGAACATGTATCAGGGACTTCTTTCATGGACGGTTATAGCTCTTATTTTATATGCATTAAATAACAAACGGGCATTAATCGGATTTGGTTCCTATCCAAAACTTTCAAACGAACAAATTAAAGAGATTATAAGAAAGTCTAAAATGTCAAATTCTGCTATTTTCCCTGATTTTGAAAGCCTTCAAAATTCAATAAAAAATGAGATAAAAGAAAATATTAACGATATTAATACCGCAAACGAAAATACGGTAAAAAAAGACAGTCAAAATGAGCAGCAGGAAGAAATAAGAGGTTAAAATGAAAAATTTAATATTAGTGTTATTATTATGCGTTTCTGTTTTCGCACTTACTCAAACAGCAAATGCCGAAATAAAAAAAGAGGCAGGGTATATTTCGCTTAATAATTCAATAGTAAAAGAAGTTGAGCCTAATCTTGCAACAATTACCTTTGCGGTTGAAAATACGGCATCGGAAGCTCAAAAAGCATCGGCAGAAAACAACGAAACTTCGGACAAAATAATTAAAGCATTGAAATCAATATCTTCCCCTCAGACCGATATGATTAAAACATCAGGCTTTTCGGTTCGCCCCGTATATGGCACAACACCTGCCGGAAAAAGAGTTATTAAGAATTATGCTGCAGTTAATTCCGTAAGAGTTGAAACCAAAGATATTTCAAAAGTGGCTAAATTTATCGATACAGCTATCACAAACGGTGCAAACAGAACGGATAATCTTGTTTATTCACTTCAAAACGAAAAGAAAGTCTGCCGTGAGTTATATCCTTCGTTAGCAAAAGAATTGACGGGCATGGCACAGGAATTAGCACTGGCATCCGGAACTACTCTTGACGGATTAAAACAGATGAATGTTTCATGCAATACCGATACTGTTTCAAACGGAAGATTTTTTGCTTCAAAAGCAATGGTCGCTGCAACGGCGGATATGGCTGAAAATGCTTCAATTGAAACTCCCGTTGAATCGGGTAAAATAAAAATAAGAGTTTATGTTAATGCAGATTATTATGTAAAATAGGCAAAAATTATGCTGAAACCTAAAAAATCTGTTGAAAAAATGAACGGCTATTTTGTTCCGATGTATGAAAAACATTGGGATATAAAAATAGACAGCAACGAAAATAATTACGGAGCATCACCAAAAGTAATTGAAGCAATCAGAAACAGTGATGTGTCAGATATTAGTTTTTATCCTTTTTACGGAGAATTATCTCAAAAAATAGCAGATTACAGAAATTGTTCCATTGATAATATAAAAGTTACAAATGGTGCAGATGAAGCCATTCAAGGGATTGTTCAAACATATTTGGAAACTGATGATGCACTGTTGACTCTTGATATTTCATTTGATATGCCTGTAATATATACTCAAATTCAAGGCGGAGATGTAATAAAAGTACCGTTTGAAAATAAATGGCAATTCCCGATAGATAATTTTATAAAAGAATTAAAAAATAAAAAAATTAAAATTGTTTATTTAGCTTCTCCAAATAATCCGACAGGCAGTGTAATAGAAGAAAAAGACTTAAAAAAGATACTTGAAAATTCGGACGGTAAAGTTGTTATAATAGATGAAACTTATGCTAATTATTCGGATACAACATATCAACGGTATATAAAAGAATATGATAATGTTTTCATAGTTCGTTCTTTTTCAAAGGATTTTGCTCTTGCCGGTTTAAGACTCGGATATATAATAAGCAGCGAAGAAAACATAAAAAATCTGAAAAAAGTAATAAGTCCTTTCAGTGTTAATATACTTGCGGCAAAAGCAGGTATTGCGGCATTAAATGATACTGACTATTTTGATAAGGTTAAAACGGAAATTAACCAAACAAAACAAGAATTAAAAGAATTTTTTGAAAACCGGGGTTTTAATGTTTATCCTTCATCTGCAAACTTTATTTTGGTTGATTGCGGAAAAAAGGCCGAATTTATACATCATAAACTAAAAAAGGAAAATATTTCCGTTAAATTATTTAAACGGGAAACAAAATTAGGCGGATGTTTACGTATTACAATTCCGACAAAAGCAGGGTTTAATAAAATAAAAGAAGCATTAAAAATAAAACCGGCTCTTGTATTTGATATGGATGGCGTGCTTATAAATGCAAAATCGTATCGTGAAACAATACGCAAAACTTTTGAGCATTATTCAGGTAAAACCGTATCTCTCGAAGAAATCCAATCTGTTAAAAACGGCGGCGGAATGAATAATGATTGGGATTTAACTAAATATTTACTGGATAAAGAAGGTATTAACATTTCTTATTGTGATATGGTAGAAACTTTTCAAAAAATATATTGGAATGACGGAAACGGTTTAATTAATATTGAAACTCCTTTATTTGAGAACGAAATATTTGAAAAACTTTCACAAAATTATAATCTTGCGATATTTACCGGTCGAATAAGACAGGAAGCAATGTTTGCAATTAATAAATTTGGAATTGCAGATTTATTTTGCCCCGTAATAACAACGGATGATATTCCGCAGGGTATGGGAAAACCAAATCCAATCGGGCTTAATATTGTAAAAGATATGATAATTGCAAATGAATACTACTATTTTGGCGATACAACAGATGATATTTTATGTGCAAAATCGGCCGGTTATAAAGCGGTAGGAGTTCTTCCGCCTCAGGATAAATCGGAGAATTTAATAAATTTAATGAAATCAAAAGGTGCAGAGGAAGTAATTAATTCCGTAAATGATATTAATTTGGTGTTGGAGAAAAAAAATGAGGCAATCCGCTAAAATACGTAAAACGGCAGAAACAGAAATTATTCTAAATCTTAATATAGATGGAGAAGGTAAATATAAAATAAATACGGGAATAAAGTTCTTTGACCACATGCTTGAACAATTTGCCCACCACGCATCTTTTGACCTTGATATAGATGTTGTTTCAAAAGATAAAGATAATCATCATGTGGTTGAAGATGTAGCTATTGTGCTTGGCGATGCACTAAAAGAAGCATTAGGCGATAAAAAAGGAATAAGAAGATACGGAGAAAAAATTCTTCCTATGGATGAAGCTCTTGTATTGAGTGTAGTTGATATATCAGGCAGAATATTTTCAAAAGTAACGGCAGAAATAAGAGATGAAAAAACATCCGATTTTGAAACAGTAATACTTCCTCACTTTTTTTCAAGTTTGGCACAAAATGCACAAATGACCATTCATATAAGAATGCTTGACGGTTATGATACTCATCATATTATAGAAGCTGTATTTAAATCATTTGCACGTGCATTAAAAATTGCAGTTTCTATTGATGAAAAAAATTCACAAAAAATTCCGTCAACAAAAGGTATTATTTAAATCATCCGGACATAATCACGCTGAGTATTTTAGCTAAAGGCATTAAGGTCATCATTTGTGCAAAGCACAAATGACAACAACTTATGAAGTATTGCCGAATAAACCGTCTATTGTTCAAAAAGAAGTTAAATTATTTTTTATTCTTCAATTCTACTAAGAAATCTACCATTTCGGGATCCCATTTAGTGCCGGCCTCGCTCTTTATAACTTCAAGTGCTTTTTCGCTTTCCATAGCAGGACGATATTTTCGTTCTGTAGTCATGGCACAATAAGCATCAGCAACAGCAATAATTCGGCAGCCTAACGGAATACTTCTGCCTTTTAAACCTTCAGGTTCTCCTGTTCCATCCCATCTTTCTTTGTGATAATTAATGTAGGGAACAACTTCGGATAAGAAATTAATACTCATTAATATACTTACACCGACATTCGGATGGTTTTGCAATTGCTCCCAGTCTTCATTTGATAATTTTTCTTTCTTATTAAATAATTCTTCGGGAAGCGTTATTTTTCCGATATTACGTAATAATGCGGCATAATATATTAAATCTTTTGTTTTTTCGTTTAAACCTATTTCAGTTGAAATTTCACGGGCAAGATTTGCAACTTCCCTTGAATAGTCACGTTTAAAACTGCTCTTAGCATCAACAGCCTTAGCCAAATTTTCAACGAACCATTGCTGTTCGCCGGATAAATCTCCTATTAATGCGGTAAGTTCAGCTCTTTTGTTTTGAAGCTCGGAAACTTTTACATCTTCTTGATTTATAAGTTTATCTGCTTCTTCCGTCAGTTTTTTCAAACTCATCGAAGTAGCAAATAATCTGGCTGTAACAGTCAATAGTTCAATAAATTCTTTTGAAAGACGTTTTTTGGTGTAATTTTCAACAACAATAACTCCAACCTTTTCCATATTATTAAACATTGGAACTGCAAGATAAGAAACGACCTTATCTTCACTAAGCATTAATATGGGGCGGAAATGTTCATCTTTATCGACATCAGGTATCTTTACTTCTTTTTCTTCATTAAATGCTTTTGAAACATAGCTGAAATCGCCTATTTTATATCCAATACCGACTTCATAAATATCATTATAAAAACTCAAAGATGAACCTACAAGCAATAAATCATTTGTGGTTGTATCATAGCCCATTGCATGCTCACGGGCAAGAAATATATGGCAGGCATCTATTTCTAACATTTGTTTTATTGTTTTAGCTATTGCATTATAAACTATATAATCTTCGTTATCGCTAAACCCTAAGATTTTTAACGTGTTATCTATAGAATAAATCGAAATTAATTCTTTTAATTGTTTTTTTAAACTATCCAATTTACTTACGTTTGACTTGCTTATTTTCTGTACAAGTTCATCAGAAATTAAATGTTCCGATATAAAATCACCCAGATTTAATGCAAAAATTTCTTCTAACGGATCTGATTCTAATGATATTTCACTTCTTGCATATACCGAAATATTTTTATTTTCATTTATATCTTCTGTCATGTGTTTCCTATCTGATTCCGAAATTATCTACTCTACCATTATATTCTATATTATCATTTTTATGCAAAACTTTATAGTCCTTTTATCGGCATATTATATATTAAACTTTAGTCATATTTACAAAAATTCATTCATTTGTATGAGATTTTTTATAATATTTTTTTGTATTTTAAAATTTAAAAAAATATAGTATAATTACTTGTCGTGGTTAGTTTATTAAGAAAGGAGTTTTCTATGTGGAAACACGATGTAGACATTAATCAGGTTGTTGAATTACGTTTAAAACCAAATGTATATTTTGGATTTGGTGCAATAAACAAAATTGAAGATATTGCAAAAGACATGAAATCTAAAGGCATTGATAAAATTCTTGTTGTATCCGGAAAAAATGCTTATAAAAGTTCGGGAGCTTGGGATGTAATTGAAAAAGCACTTAAAAATAATGATATAAAATATACGAATTATGCTGAAGTTACACCAAATCCTACCGTAGATGCAGTTGATAAAGCGGTTGAACAAGGAAAAAATTTTGGTGTAAAAGCTGTTATGGGTATAGGCGGAGGTTCTCCGATTGATGCTGCAAAAGCTGCTGCCATTCTTCTTGCTAATAACGGCAAAACAGCTCGTGAACTTATGGAATTTAAATTTACACCCGATAAAGCACTTCCTATTGTTGCAGTTAATTTAACTCACGGAACAGGAACCGAAACTAATCGTTTCTCGGTTGTTACAATACCCGAAACACAATATAAGCCTGCAATTGCTTATGATTGCATTTATCCCTCTTATTCAATTGATGATCCCGCATTAATGATGAATCTTTCTCCTGAACAAACAATTTATGTATCCGTTGATGCGGTTAATCATTCAATAGAGGCTGCAACATCAAAAGCCGCTTCACCTTATTCAATTTCAACCGCAAAAGAATGTATTGAACTTGTTGCAAAATATTTACCCGTAATAAATAAAAATCCTAAAGATAAAGAAGCCAGATATTTCTTGTTATATGCTTCAATTTTAGGCGGTGTAAGTTTTGATAACGGCTTATTGCATTTTACACATGCTCTTGAACATCCTCTTAGCGGAGTAAAACCAAAACTTTCACACGGACTGGGGTTAGCTATGATTTTACCTGCCGTTATTAAATATATTTATCCGCAAAAAGCACAAACTCTTTCCTCTTTATTACATTCCATAATTCCTGATTTAAAAGGAACACCCGATGAAGCGGAATATGCAGCTAAAAAGGTTGAAGAATGGCTGTATAGTGTCGGGGTTACAAAAAAACTTTCAGATGAAGGCTTTAGTGAAGCTGATGTAGATAAACTTGTTAAACTAACATTTGAAACTCCTTCTTTAGCAGGACTTATTTCAATAGCTCCGATTGAAGGAACAAAAGAGGTTGTGGGGGCTATTTTTAAAGAATCTCTTTTCCCTTATAATAAGTAATAACAAAACCCAAAAACGAAGACCGCTTTCTTGTCGCCGGAGAATAAGTTCGAATTTTGACATTCCAATTTTTTATTCAAACAATTACACAAAGCGGTCTTTTTGTATACAATACTATAAAAATTATTTAAATAATTATTATAATATTGTATAATTTTAATTATAAGAAGGAGAAATTTATGGCTAAAGATTGCAGTTTTGATATTGTTTCCGAATTTGATAAACAGGAATTGGTTAATGCGGTTGATCAGGTAAAAAGAGAATTAAGCAGCAGATTTGATTTAAAAGGTTCAAATTCGGATGTTATTTTAGATGGCGATAAATCAATAACAATAACAACAAGTGATGATATGAAACTGCGTAATATTATAGATATTCTTCAATCAAAAATGGTTAAAAGAAATTTAAGCATAAAAATTTTGGATGCTCAAAACGTAGAAAACGCATTAGGCGGTAATGTAAGACAGGTTTTTAATCTAAAAAAAGGCTTGACTCAAGAACTGGCAAAAAAAATTACGGCAGATATAAAAAATACAAAATTAAAGGTGCAGGCATCTATTCAAGGCGAACAAGTCAGAGTTTCTGGAAAAGATAAAGATGATTTACAGGCAGTAATAAAAATGCTGCGTGAAAAAGAGGGTGAATATGATGTTCCGCTTCAATTCCAAAATTACAGATAATTGCCTGCTTATTTTTATTCTATTTCTTGTTTTAATTATAAATCAAGAAATTTCTTGTGCTGAAACATATACGCAAAGTCTGACAATAGAAAATATTCATGACAGTAATCAAGATAAATATAAGGTAGAAACAGATTATAAAAATACAATATTTGAAGAGGACAAAAATAAAAGCACAAATAATAAAAGTGAACCCGAACGTATAATTGTTATTTATGATACCCCTCTTTCCAATCCGTATATAAATAACAGATACAACAGAGAAATAATATATACAATACAGGCACCTCCATATAGCGGAAGGAGAAATGTAACTGCTTTTTCATATAATAACAAAGGCTTAAAGTATAAAGGCAGTTCATTTAATTATAATAAAAATTCATATAATTACAAGGGCGGTTTGTATTACGGGCAAAAAGGAAGTGTAAATGTATTACCGCCCGAAGGACAAAATAAAAAAGATGATTAGATATGCGTTTAGATAAATTTTTAAAAGTTTCAAGGTTAATAAAAAGAAGAACCGTTGCAAATCAGGTATCTGAGCAGGGGCGGATTTATGTTAATAATGTTATTGCCAAACCTGCAAAACAGTTGAAAGAAGGCGACATAATAACCATAATTCGTGCCGATACGGAGATAAAAGTAAAAATATTACATCTGCCTTCAGGTAATGTTTCGGTTCAAGAAGCATCAAATTTATATGAAATAATAAACTAAAGTATTTATTTTTAAATTTAATATCTTAAAATAAATTATTATTTATTATATATTTTGTTTGAATTCTTATTTTTTCATCTTCATCTAATATTTGTTCTATTGAAGGATTTTGAATTGAAATATAATTTTCAAATACTGATTTTGTTATCTTATAAATATCTGTAAAAGTAATTTTTTTATCCAAAAAAGCAAAAACAGCTTCTTCATTAGCGGCATTAAGGCAAACAGCCGCACTTCCGCCCATTTTTCCCGCTTTAATTGCTAACTCTAAAGAAGGAAATTTGTCATAATCAGGTGAATAAAATTCAAACATACGTGCTTTTATAAAATCAAAACTTTCGGATTTAATACCTTCGCATCTTTCAGGATATGTTAGTGCATACTGTATCGGAATATGCATGCTCGGAATACCTATTTGTGCGATTATACTGCCGTCACAAAATTCAACGGCACTATGTATATAACTTTGAGGATGTATAACCACTTTAATATCATCATAATCAAAATTAAAAAGGTGATGAGCTTCAATGACTTCAAGTCCTTTATTCATAAGCGTGGCAGAATCCACTGTTATTTTTTTCCCCATTTTCCAACGAGGATGATTTAATGCTCCGTTTATATCGGCATTTTTTATTTCTTCTTTTGATATATTCAAGAATGGCCCGCCTGATGCTGTAATTATAAGATGTTTAGCCGCTTTGCGATTTGTCAGGCATTGAAGAATTGCACTGTGTTCACTATCTACCGGAAGAATTTTTACTCCGTTTTCTTCTGCAAGTTTCATTACTATTTTACCTGCAGTAACAAGTGTTTCTTTATTTGCGAGAGCAATATCTTTTTTATGCTTTATTGCTTCAATTGTAGGAATTAAACCTATTTTACCCGATACTGCAACTAATACCAAATCTATTTCATCAACTGATACTATTTCTTTTAAACCTTCATTTCCGATTAATATTTCAGTATTTAAATTTTTTAATTCGGATTTATTATCTTCATTTTTTATACAAACATATTTCGGTTTATATTTTATGATTTGTTCTTTTAACAAAGAAATATTATTTCCGCCTGATAAAGCAACAATTTCAAATTGAGAATTCAGGCTGTCTATAACTTCAAGAGCTTGAGTACCGATTGAACCGGTTGAACCGAGAATTGCAATTCTTTTTTTCATTTTATACTCTGCCATATATATCTTCAATACGTTCTATATCATTTTCATCAAGAATATCACCGGATTGTACTTCGAGAATTTTAAGCTGTTCACTGCCTGTATTTTGCAGAGAATGAATTTCTTCTATGGCTATATCAATACTTTCTCCTGATTTTAATATTATTTTATCATTTCCTTTAATAACAACAGCTTCACCTTCTAAAACAATCCAATGCTCGCTGCGATGAAAATGTTTTTGCAGACTCAATTTAGCTTGAGGATTAACAGTAATACATTTAGTTAAAAATCCGTCGCCGTTTTCCAAAACAGTGTAATATCCCCATGGGCGGAAAACGGTTTTATGAATTTCTCTTGTAGCAGAATTTTTATCATTTAAATTTTCATAAATTTTCTTTATATCATCAGGATTATTTTTATCACATATAAAAGAAGCATCTTCTGTTGAAACAACAATCATATCTTTCAGCCCCAATGTTGCAACCAGTTTATCGGTTGAATATATTAAAGTATTTTCACTGTCCATATCAACAACTTTTCCTGAAAAACAGTTTCCGTTTTCATCTTTTTCACAGATGTCATAAACTGCATCCCAGCTTCCTATATCTTGCCATTTTGTTTCAAGCGGAAGCAGTGCCAGCTTTTTTGAATGCGATATTATTCCTTCTTCAAGTGAAACTTCATTCAAATTTTCATACTCATTCAAATCAATTGAAGGAATAGAGTCATTTATTTGCTTGTTTATAAACAATGAATATATTTCTTTTTCATTTTTCTTTAATTCAGCCATATAAGTGTCAAAGCTGAACATATAAATACCGGTATTTACATAAGTTTTGCCTTTTTGTAAAACATCAGGAGAAGTTTCTGTCGGACTGTCAATAAAACGTGACACTTTTAATGCGGAAGGTTCTATCGAGGTTACTGCCGAATTTTTTCTTGCTTTAAAGCAGGTAATATTCGCATTTACATTTTCCGTTTCACTTCCAAAAACAACAATATAACCGTTTCTGGCTAACTCTTGAGCTTTTTCAACAGTATTTGCATATATTTCTATATTTTCAAACAATTCATCTGAAGGAACTACAAGAATTAAAGGTGAATCAGCCGAAAAATATCTTAAATTATCATAGATATATTTTGCACCGAGAGTAACAGCCGGAGTAGTATCTTTTGAAACAGGCTCTGTCACTATTTTATATTCGGTTTTACGATAAAATTTTTCTTTAAGTTCTTTAAGCTGTTCTTTTATATTAGAAGAATATTTTACATTTACGGCAGTTATTATATTTTTATCATTTACTATATTTGCGGCATTTAAAAACGTACGCTGAAAAAGTGTATATTTATTATCAAGTTTTAGAAGCTGCTTAGGGAATGCTTCTCTTGAAACAGGCCACAATCTGCTGCCTGCACCTCCTGCTAAAATTATACAAAATAACTGCGACATAACTATCCTTTTTCTTAATTATACAATAAATTGTGAAAAATAAAAAAGTATTATATATGAATTTTGATTATTAATATACCTTTAAACTGTTAGCATAAAAATCAATTTCATGGTATCTTTTTCCTATGATAGAAATTTTAATTTTATATACAATTCATAGACGAGAAAGAACGCTCTATGCAATTAGAAAAGATATTATAGATTTGTTTGGAACTTTTACAAAACCCAGTATAGGAACGATTTATCCTGCATTAAAACGGCTTATGAAAGAGAATGCCGTTAGTGTATATGAAAAAATCTCTGACGGCGGAAAAAAATTTTGTTATTTTTCTATTACTCCAAAAGGATTTGATGTATTTAAAAAATATTTTTTTGATTCACAAAGTGATAATCCTTCGTTATTTTATACACAAATACAAGCTCGTTTTGGAACTATGGGGCTTTTAGATACAAAAGATAAAAAGGAGTTTATTGAAGAAAGTCTAAGAAAAATTGATGTTTATCAATTTGAACTGGAAAAAAAATTAAAAGACGAATTTATTGAACTTGATTATTACCAAAGACAGCTTTTAAACAGAACAATGTCCGAATTAAAATCGTTAAAGGATTACATTAAAACTTTAAGGATTGAAAATGTCCTGTAAAATAACAATGGTTGAAGAAGGTTCTATTGCACAAGAACTTGGTATATTACCGCAAAGCGAGCTTTTATCCGTAAACGGTAAAAAATTGCGTGATTATATAGACTATCGCTATAGTGTCATGTCAGAGGAACTTGAAATAGAAATAAAAACTCCGGACGGAGAAATTGAAATTTTTGAAATTGAAAAAGATTTTGATGACGAACTCGGTTTGGTTTTTGACTCAGCAATTTTTGATAATATTAAACATTGTGCAAATAATTGTATTTTTTGTTTCATAGACCAGCAGCCCGAAGGTCTTAGAAAATCATTATACGTAAAAGATGATGATTACAGGCTTTCATATCTTCAAGGTACTTATGTTACATTAACAAATCTTACCAAAAAAGATAAAGAAAGAATTGCTTCATTACATTTAGGACCTTTATATATTTCCGTACACACTACTAATCCCGAATTAAGAGTTAAAATGCTAAGAAATAAAAATGCTGCAAATTTAATGCAGGAACTTGATTTTCTCAAATCAAACGAAATTCCTATCCATACACAAATTGTATTATGTCCTGATTACAATGACGGCAAAGAATTAGAGCGTACATTGAATGATTTATGGAAATATAAAAAAATATTAGGTTCAATTGCAGTAGTTCCTTTAGGGCTTACAAAATACAGAAAAGAAAAATTAAAACCCGTTTCAAAAGAAAAAGCAATTGAAACAATTGACATCGTTGAAAAATTTAACCAAAAAATCAAAAAAAATATAGCAAATGTATCTGATGAATTTTTTCTTCTGGCACAAAAAGAACTTCCGTCTAAAAGCTATTATAAAGGCTATCCGCAACTGGAAGACGGTGTTGGTTCACTTCGATATATTACGGATGATTTTCAAAAAAGAATAAAAAAAGTAAAAAAAAGAATAAAAACAAAAAAAGAATTTACGGTAGTTTGTTCGGAAAGTGCAAAAAATGTATTTTTTATGTTTGCCGAAGAATTAAACAAAATTGAAAATGTTAAAATGGAGATAAAACCCGTCAAAAGTGATTTTTGGGGTAAAGATGTGAATGTTGCAGGTTTAATAACCGCAAGTGATATCATTAAGCAGCTAAAAAACAATTGTTACAAAGATGTTTTAATCCCTTCAATTGTACTAAGACCTTATACAACAGAATTTTTAGACGGACTTTGTATAAAAGATGTTGAACAAAGTTTAAATATAAATCTTCACATTGTAAATGATATATATAGTACAAAAGAAATTTTTGACTATATATATGAAATTTAATTGTATTCTGTATTATTGTTCAAGAACGCTTAATATATTCTGCATTAACTGAGTTTGAGATTTCATCAAGGCATCAGCAATTTTAATCTGATTACTTGCCTGATTAAAATATGTTGTATTTGCATCAAAATCAATATTAGAAAGTTCCAGTAATCCGCTTCTGATTTCGCCTCTGCCTATTACAGGTTTTCCTGATTTTTTTGTTTCCATAAACTGTCCGTCTGCTACCTGATAAAGTTCTTGCGGATTATGAAAATTTATCACGGCAATCTTATACAACGGAACTTTATACTTCCCGCCGTCGGATTTGCCATATATTATTCCGTCTTCTTTAAATTCTAATTCTTCGTATTTACCAAGATATTTCCCGTTGGAAGGATCAATCCAAATTTTTATATCCGTGGTAGGAACAGATGCAGCACCGCCGTCAAATGATGTATCCAAAAATAAATCGGACTCTGAAGTTTTTGCACCGTTCATAATCTCGCCTTTATCATTCAATATATATCCTTGAACGGCTTGTCCATCTTTCGCTCTGTATACACCTTCACCGTCAAACTTAAATTCTCCGAGTCTTGTATATACTATTCTGCCTTTTTCATTTTGAAGCACAAAAAATCCGTTTCCTTCAAGATATATATTTTCTTCAGATGTTCCAGGCGACGATTTGCCTTGTCCGGGGTTTCTCAAATAACTGTCATTTACACGACCTTCAAGAAAAGTTTTGAAATTCATTTTCTTTTCTCTATATCCGGGAGTAAAGGCATTTATAAGGTTTTCACCAATTTCATTTGCCCATTCGCTGGCTATTTTTTGAGTATTCATTGCTGCTATAAATCCGTCACGAATCATAATGCTCCTTTATTATTGACCTAATAATCCCATTACCTGCTCTAATAGACCTCTATATTGTTTTGCGACCAAATCAACTACGGAAAGTTGAAATTGTGCTTGCTGATACCACATTGTTGCAGCATCAAAATCTACATTAGATTGCTCAATATTTTTTCCTCTTACTTCCGCTTTGCCGATTACAGCCTTTCCTGAGTCTTCAGTTTCTATAAATTGACCTTTTTTTATTTCAAAAAGTTTTTGCGGATTGTAAAAATTTGTTATTGCTACTTTATATAATGGAACAGATACTTTTCCGCCGTCATACTTACCATATAAAATTCCGTCGTCTTTAAATTCAAATTCTTCGTATTTTCCTAAATAATATCCGTTTACAGGGTCTATCCACATTTTTATATTTGTTGTAGGTATTGAATTTTCGCCGCCTTTAAAATCACTTCCTGCAAATTCTTCCATATCAACAGCTTTAGCACCGTTCATTATTTCCCCTTTTTCATTTAAAAGGTATCCTTGAACTTCTTGCCCGTCACTGCTTCTATATACTCCTTCCCCATCAAACTTAAAATCACCGAGCCTTGTATAGGCTATTCTGCCTTCGTCATTTCTTAAAACAAAATATCCTTGTCCTTCTAAATATATATTTTCATCAGAATTAGCAGGTATAGCTTTACCCTGTTCTCTCACATTAACATAGCTTTCACCAATTGAACCATTAAGAAAGGTTTTAAATTGAACCTTCTTTTCTTGATATCCGGGCGTATATACATTCATTAAATTTTCGGAAATATCATTTACCCATCTTGCCGTAGTTACTTGTGCATTCATTGCAATAACATAGGTATCGAGCATTATTCTTCTCCTTTGTTTTTATTTTTATTTCTGCTCTGTTTACTGTTATGCCTGTACGAAAGACTTGTATATGCCAGATTTTGCTCATCAAATCTTTGTCTGAGTGATGAAATATTTGTCATTAAATAATTTTCAGCTTCCATACTTCCGGGGATAAATTCAGCACTTACTTTTCCTTGTTTATCTATTTTTAATATAACAGATATATTATTATCAAACGCTATTCTTACAGGACCTTGCGTTTTTTGTGCTTTTTCTATTAATGCCGTGATTTGATTTGTTACTTCAACACTTTTTTGAGTCAGAATATTTTGTGTTAATTCTGTCTTCACCAGATTTTGGAAATCTCCGTTAGATGCAGACTGAACACTAAATTGACCATTTTGCGTTAAATTTATAAAAAACATTGCATCATTTATATCCATTGTTATGGACTCATAACTAAAATCAATATCAGGCAGCTGTTTTATGCCGGATACATTTAATACACTTTCATTAATTTTACCTTGTAAAAATTCTGAAAAAGGCAGATTTGTATTTGCTAATATCTCCGTATCATTTTTTTCAAGCTGTATATTTTCCGTATTATCTGTATTTTCGGTTTTTCTATTATCTTTTATTGATATTTGCATTTAATCCTCTTCGTTGTTTAATTCTTTTTCTTCCCGTTCTTTTCTTTGCCTTTCAAAATATTTTTGTACCGCAATTTCGGACATTTGTTTATTTTCTATTGCTTTTTCTTCTTCTATCCACGCTTCACGGCTCATTTCCTTATGTTTTTCAAGAACTTTTACACCTTTTTCGCATTCTATGAGTTTTTCTTCTTCCTGCCTGACTATTTGTTCAGCTTCTTTTTTATCTTCAATAAGCTGGACTTCTTTTTGATACAGATGTTTTAAATATTGGTCATAAACATCCATCATTCTAAAATCTGTTGTTGTCCGCATTGTATGGATTACACCCTGTATTTCTTCCTGATTTTTATCTACAAGTGCTTGTCTGCGTGCAACTTCGTCTTTTGCTCTTTGTACTGCCTGCTGTTGTTCTTCTTTTTTTCTTATTCTGAAATCAAGTACTTTTTGTAATCTGTATCTGAACGGCATTTTAGTTTACACCTTTACATTTTTATTATGCCGTATTTCAATTTTATTCAATACATCTGTTTGTATGAATTATTTCTGTTTTAATGTTTTTATTATAAATGTCAAGTGTATTATAAATAAGTTGGTATTAACTAAATAATTCACAAACCATTACTTAAGTAATACTCTCATAAATAAATTATTTTTCGTTTTTTATTTTTACTGTAATATTATAGAGGATTATTATATTATAAATCTTAATTATTTATGTTTACGGAGAGGAAAATATGAAACTGGCGGTATTTGATTTTGATTCAACGTTAATACAGGGAGAAACACTGGAATTTATTGCACGTGAATATAAAATAGAAGATTTAATGCGTGAAATAACAACTGAAGCAATGGAAGGCAAAATAGATTTTTTTGAAAGTCTGATAAAAAGGGTTGCCCTGCTAAAAGGAGCAAAAGAAACCAAAGTTAAAGAAATTTGCAAAAATCTTCCATATACAAAAGGAGCAAAAGAAACAATATCGGAACTGCATAAAATGGGATATAAAGCAGTATGTTTTTCCGGCGGATATGAAACCGCAACAATTCCTGCACAAGAAGTACTGGGATATGATGCTCAATTTTCAAATATACTTCATTTTAAAAACGGAGAAATGACAGGATGTCTTGGCGGAGAAATGATGTTTTCCGATTCGAAAGGAAAAATGCTTAAAAGATTGCAGACTCTTTTTAATATAAGTGAAAAAGATACTATAACCGTCGGTGACGGAGCTAATGATTTAAGTATGTTTCAATATGCGGATAAACGTGTTGCATTTTGTGCAAAACCGATTTTGAAAGCACAAGCTGACATTATCATAGAAAACAATAATTTAACTGAAATTTTAAATTATATATAAAATTAAATTATAAATCCGTACTGTCCTTCAATAATGCTTCCAATGATTTTTTTGCATTTTTCTGTGTATTAATATTTGCATTACCGCCCAAACATCCGCCTTCGCAAGCCATAACCTCTATTATATTACAATCGGGGCAGGAACCTGTTTTTGCAAATTTTTTCAAATCTCTTATTGTATCCTTATTTAATCCGTTTATAACATAAGGTTTCATAATTGAAGGGTTTTTCATTGCGTGATGAACTGCACCTGCAACAGCTCCGGTTATAGCAAAGGCTCTCCCCTGTTTTGAAGGAGGATTTTCAATAACTCTTTCTTCACATTCTAAAAT
Organism: Candidatus Gastranaerophilales bacterium; assembly: GCA_905235825.1. GTDB lineage: Bacteria > Cyanobacteriota > Vampirovibrionia > Gastranaerophilales > Gastranaerophilaceae > Avigastranaerophilus. The sequence goes on along the minus strand of CAJONH010000111.1, from coordinate 9,239 downwards.
GTCTATTTTTCTGCCAAGTATTAAAGCACCTAATTCTTCAGCATTTAAGATGTAATCAATATTGGGATTATCATAGACTTCTTTGCGTTTAGCTACACAAGGACTTATAAAAACGAGTTTCGCATCGGGATTTTTTTCCCTTACTAATTCCGCCGTATAATATAACGGAGTTTTTGTGGTTGAAACAAAGGGTTTTAATTCCGATAAATGTTTTTTTACAAGCTCATTATATCCGGCACAACAGCTTGTAGTCATAAAGGCATCACCTTTTGCCATTCTTTCTTCAAACTCGTTTGCCTCTGTTTTAGTAGTTATATCGGCACCTTTTGCAACTTCATATACATCATCAAAACCTGCCTTTAGCATTGCCGTTTCAAGCTGTCCTATATTTCCGGCAAATTGTCCGGCTATTGCGGGTGCAAACATTGCAATAACTTTAATTTCTGATTTTATATATTTCATAACATCTATAATTTGGCTTTTTTCATGTATTGCACCAAAAGGACAATTTGCAATACATTGACCGCAGGAAATACAATCATCATAATTTATAACGGCAAGTCCGTGTTCATTTTTTGCTATAGCACCGACAGGACATGCATCTTCGCACGGAACTGCAAGTTTTACTATTGCATTATAAGGACAGGCAGAAATACACATTTTACATCCTTTACATTTTGTTCCGTCAACCTGTGAACGACCGTCCTTAACGGAAATAGCACCAAATTTGCAAGTTTTTTCACAAGGACGGGCAACACATCCTTTACATAAATCCGTAACATATATTTTACTTGGAACACAGCCCTTGCAAGCATCTTCTAGAACCGTTAACGGTTTTTCATCAGGTTTTTCACGTTTTAATGCATCTTTTGCGTAGTCCGAAAGCGATTTAACTTCATCATCACTTTCCATTGCAAAACCCAAATCAGCAATTGCTCTATCCCTGATAATTGCCCTTTCTTTATGAATACAACATCTGTATGGAACTTCAAAACCTTTAGGACGCATTTCAACAGGTATTCTGTTTACTTTATCCTGAAAATTTTCACTAAAAAATGCTTCGACTATTTTTATTAAAATATCTTTTTTAATAAATATTGAACGAGAATTATTTTCCGACATACCTGCCTCTTATTTTCTTAAATATTAATATATTAATATAATACAACAAAAAAAAGACTCGATATAACGAGTCTTTCTTCACTAATCTTTTCCCTAATCCTATCTATTTATTTATTCGGTTTAAATATTTTTCGCTCTTGTATATATATAAAAACATTTAAAATAAAAAATTGCCATATTGAATATATAAAAATTCTATACAAATACTAAAAAGCCTATTAACATTATGTTTTTAAATATATCTATTTTTACAAAAATTAACAAAATCGTAACGAACCAATAATCTATTACGAGTAGTAAATAATTTAACTTCATAAGTTTTGCTCAAATTTTCTAAAAATTCAAATGCACCTTCTTTTATATTAGGAATAACATCTTTATCAAAATTGCCTGTATAGGTATTTAATACACCGTCTAAATCAATTAAAATCATTTTTTTATGCATAGTCCCTCTTTTTGATGTTTTTGGAAACACTCGTAAAAACAATAACACTTATTATTTATTTATGCAAGATGATAAAGAAAAAATATTACAATTAAATAGATGTCTTGGACAAATAATTAAAGATATTAGGAATGATAAAAATTTTAAATCTTTAAATATTTTTGCACTTGAAAACGGTATAAATAGAGCAAATTTAAGTAAAATTGAAAATGGACAAGTTGGTTGCTCTATAATTACTGCTTGGCGTATATCTGAAGCATTGGGTTTGAAGTTATCAGATGTAATAAAAATTCTTGAAAATAAATTGGGAGATGATTTTAAATTAATAGAAGAATAATCTACAATTAAAGTAAGTGCATTCTTCATTATTTTCCTGTAAAGTACGATAAGTATGTGCTAAAATATGTATATAATGATAGATTGTGATTTGCTTGCAAGTTTTGATTTTATGACTGATTTTAACGGGATAGACAGGCATTATCCCTATCCTTTTTATCCTGCCGGTATTTATGAAGAAGATAAAACGAAATATAAATCAGGACCTGCTTCAAGTGAATATCCTAATTTAACACTTTCTGAAAATTTGACTGATAAATATGGAAACATTCTTCCTGCCGGATTTTATATGGTTGTAATTTCCGATGATTTAAAATATTTAAACTTATATCAAAGTAATGAACTAAAGGCACGTGTAAAGATTATTAAACTGGTTGAAGAAATGAAAACAGATGAAGAATTAAACGAAGAAGCAGAATTAATCGGAAAAATTAAGACTTATGAGTTAAAGAAAAAATTGAAAAAGCTAAGAAAAGCACAGGAAGACTATCAGGCTTTTCTTGAAAGTGAAGCCGCTAAAAATTATGCTTCACTTAAAGATTCAGGCAAAGGATATTATATATTGAATTATTTCTGCTACGGAAAAAAAGCAGAAGGAGTAATCCAAAAATAAATTAAAAGGTACTTTAAGATTTCTATTTTACTAAATCCGCAAAACTGCTTCTTGTCTGTTCTGATGTATTTAAATCTTTAACTGTATAATAGTTATTTTTAATTTCATCCTCACCTAAAATAACTGCCTTATAAGCTATTTTGGCTGCTTTTTCCAACTGTTTGGCAAATTTTCTTGAAGTATAATCAAATTCTGCACTAAAACCATTTTTACGCAATTTTGAAGTTAATTTGACTGCTTCAATTTGATTATCTGAAACTACAAAATAATCTATTTTTTTTGTTTCTAATTTGGGAATTAATGCATTTAATCTTTCAACCCCCATTGCCCAGCCGACAGCAGGTGTATGCGGCCCGCCGAGAGTTTCAACTAGTCCGTCGTACCTTCCTCCACCGCATACGGCATTTTGAGAGCCTAAATTGTTTGATTTTATTTCAAATACCGTTTTGGTATAATAATCTAAACCTCTTACCAAAAAAGTATTTTCTTCATATTTTATGTTTAATTCATTTAAATATGTTTTTAATTTTTTATAATGTTCGGAACATTCACCGCATAATTTTATACCCGAAACTTTGCTTTTTAAATTGTGTTCTTCAAAGAGCCTGTTACAGGTTTCATTTTTACAATCAAGTATTCTTAACGGATTTTTTTCAAATCTGCTCCTGCAATCATCGCATAATTGGTCTAAAAATGGTGCAACAGCTTTTTTTAGCTGTTCTTTGTATTCTTTCCTGCACTCATTGCATCCGAGTGAATTTATTTCTACTGTTAAATCATTTAATCCGAGTCCTTTTAAAAATTCAACCGCAAGCATTATAACTTCAGCATCCGCTGAAGCATCCTGTACACCGAACATTTCAACTCCAATTTGATTAAATTGTCTTTGACGTCCTGCTTGAGGTCTTTCGTACCTGAACATCGAACCTTTATACCAAAATTTTACGGGAGGACTTTCTCTGTATAAATTGTGTTCCAAATATGCTCTTACGACTCCTGCTGTATTTTCAGGACGTAAAGTAAGACTCCTGTCACTTTTTTCAAAAGTATACATTTCTTTATTTACTATATCGGTTGTATCTCCGACACCACGTTCAAATAAATTCGTATCTTCAAATATAGGTGTTCTAATCTCTTTAAAATTAGCTTTATTAAATGTTTCTTGTGCTGTTTTTTCTATAAAATGCCAATTCGGTATTTCAGCGGGAAGTATATCTTTTGTTCCTTTTGGTGCTTTTATAAACATAATTACCTCTTTTTTTTTATTATATAATAAATATTTTATAATTTATAATTTAATTTGACAAAAAAGAAGAACGGTACGAAACCGTTCTTCTTTTTATTTGACTTATTTATATTAGTCTTGATCTTCATTTTCATTGTTTGCCGGATTATTGCAGTTTGGTGTTGTAGGAGTTGTAGGTGTCGTAGGAGTTGTAGGTGTCGTAGGAGTTGTAGGTGTTGTACCGCCATCTATAGATTCACCGCCTGCTTCACCAAGTGCACCTGAACCTTGTTGAGCTAATCCTGTTTCGTTACCGTTCGGATTTGCAGGAGTATTAGGAGTTGTTGCTCCATCACCTTTCTTTATTTTTTGTACAAGGTAAATTTTACCTGATGCATCATCGCCATTGAAGTTAATGTGGTGAGCTAATACATAACCTTCGCCATCTCTTGAACCGTCAATCATACCATCTTTAGCTGCCTGCAAGTTGCTTGATAATTTTAATTCACCAACATTGCCGTTATTGTGACCAACTTCAATATAACCTCTTGATGCTGGATCTGTTAAACCTCCGGCTGTAGGATCAGGCATATAGCTTTCAGCATTGCTTAAATCATAGCCTTTACCTTTAACAATTGCATTTGCTGTAATATCAACATCTTTACCTGCTACAATTTTTGCAACGGATAATGTACCTGCTGTGTTAAGTTTAATATCGCCTGTTGTTGTGCTTGCATTTAAACCTTTTTCAGGATTACCTGCATTTGTAAGTTGTGCATCAATTTTATTGGAAGCAACAATATTTGTTTTTAAATTGTTCAAATCAAGTATTCCGCTTGTTTCAACACTGCCATTGGGGGCTTGAAGTGATACTATTTTAGCATTTTTAAGATTTGTTGTATTGTATACGGTCAAATCACCTTCAGATGCTTTAATAATTGCATTGTTACCCGCATCAATATCAACATTTCTTACGCTATAGTTACCTGTTGTTTTAACCAAATTGATATTTTGACCTGCTTTTAATTTTAATTTTCCGTCAGCTGAAGTATTAAATGGTGCTACAGGGTCTGTATTATTCAAATATACATTGCCTTCATCTGATGTTAAAGCAATATTATTTGCTGTAAATGTGCTGTTTACAATGTTTGATGTATTAGCATTTGCACCTGTATTATTATTGTATGCAATTGAGTTCTTTGATTGAATATCAATATCTCCGCCGGTTGCAGTGTTTGTTGTATTAACAAATTTAACGGAACCTTGTGTAGATTTTACATTAATATTTTTTGCGTTTGTTGTTGTATCTTGTAAACTTGCAATACCGCTATTTGCAGTAATATTTGCATTATTTGATGCCGTTAAATTTGAAGTACCCCAGGTGTAAACATTGTCACCGATTAAGTTAATGTTTGCGGCATTAAGTGTACTTTTTTCAACATAAGCATTCTTACCGGAAACAGTAATATCACCGACAGCTGTTAACGTAGAAGCTGTACCATCCGAAACATTATTTGTATAAGGTGTTTGAATAGATGCTGTTCCGTTTGCAGCAGTAACTGTAATATTTTTAGCTGATTTAACAGTGCTTCCCGCAACGATTGCATTTGAATTAGCAGATGTTAAAGTTACGTTACCTTCTGCATTTCCTGTACTTCCGTTAGAAATTGTACTCTTTTTCATTGATAAGAGATTGTTTGCGTTAACGGTAATATCTCCGCCGTTAGCCATTTTGGTATCTACACCTTTTGAAGATTTAACCGTTGCTAATTTTGCCGAATTATCTATAATAATGTCATTGCCCGATTCAATAAGAATGTTTCCTTTGGGAGCTGCTTCTGTAGCTGCTCTGTTTGCTTTATAAGCCGTTATACTAGCTCCGTTTATGTTTACTTCACCTGTTGTTGAAGCATTTTTAATATGAACATCGCCGGACTCAATAGTACCGTTTAAAGCAATTTTCATTGATGTATTTGTTGAATTCATTGTAGGATTAGCTTTAATCATACCTCTGTTTGTGTAATAGAAGTTTACACCGTCGGTTGTATATAATTTAACATTTCCTACACTATTGTTATCTCCGTCGAAATTAGCCGTTGAGATTTTAGAACCTGCATAAGTATTAATGTTATTACTTGCAAAAGCAATATTTTTTCCGCCCGTAATAGTTGCACCGTTTTCAACTTTAATACCGTGATCGGAAAGATTGCCGCCTGATAAATTTAAACTTAATTCATCCTGCAGAGAACCTGCTCTGTTATATGTAGCATCCATAGTGGAAGCCGTGAAAGAATTGATATTTACGTTAGCACCGCTGCCGAATAAAATACCGTTGGGGTTTAAAAGAATTACTTTACTTGTTGCATTATAACCGCAGGTATCGCAGCTTGCTTTATCGGTAAATTGACCATAAATCTGAGATAAACCGCCTGATGATGATACTCTGTTTAAAGATGTCTGGTGGTGGTTGGTAAATTCTACTTCAACCTTTGCTCCGCTTCCTATGTTAAAAGAGTTCCAGTTTGCTTCACCAACAGCACCTTGTACATTGTTTCCGACTTGAATAGTCATGGTCGAACCACTTGTTGAAACATTTACGTTATTTGTAGGTGAATTGTTGAAGCTCGGTAATGCTGTTGCATCTACGGCAGCATAAGCCGCTTGAACTAATGATGCAGATGTAAATATACCAATTGCAACTGCTGTGCTTAAAAGTTTTCTCATTGTTTTCTTTCTCCATTCTCTGACATGAAACTTTTATATATCTATAATGTTTAAAATCCCTAAAAAAAAAATTTGCTAGTTAAATGTGAATTATTAAGAATATCTGTTACTTGATATAATATTAAAGTCAACCGAAATAAAAATATTGCTTTATTGTAATTCAAATTTAAGAAATGTTAACAATAATCATAATTGCAACACAACACATTTATATAATATAAAAAAAAATAGTCAACTGTTTATTGTAATTTTAATTCTAATGTTAAGTTATGTTATTTTTGAAAGTCGCATCAGGCAAATTTTTTTCTGCTTATATTTCATATAAATGAATTATGTTATATACTTGCGATGTTGTATAATGATAGGTATCGTGGTATAGTATAACTGAATATTATTATATTAGTAAATATTTGTATAGAGAGTGGAAAACATGAAAACAAAAATATTGAAAACATCATTGGTCTTACTGGCTGTTATCATCGGCAATGCATCATTTGCCGCAGATACATCCTCGTTTGTTAACCCTGCCCGCTCCGGTTATGACCCCGGTCAAATTGACAATACAAACCTTATTCAAGGCAGAAAATATCAGGAACAGCAGAAATACGAAGAAACTAAAGACCCTGCTATCATCGAAGAAGAAGTCCGCCAAAAAATGGATTTGCTAAATACCGAACAAGTATCTTTTAAATTAAAAGATATTAAAATTACAGGTAATACACAATTCCCGACTTATGTTTTAATGAGATTGGTTGACTTTAAAATCGGTCAAAGAGTTACTATTAACGACTTGATTATGTCGGCTAACGATATTACAGATTATTATCAGGCAAAAGGTTATGTTTCTACGGTCGCATATCTGCCTCCTCAAAAAGTTCAAAACGGCTCTGTTGAAATAAAAATTCTAGAAGGTAAATACGGTAACCTCGAAATTAATCCCGGAAGATGGGAACGCTCCACTTATTTAAATAATAAATATTTGGATGACTATGGAATTGCCCCCGGAAAAGTTTTGAATGTTAACGATGTTCGTAATTCTTTAACGGATATGAATTCGGAAGAATATATGAAGGGTTCAATAGCCTTCTCCGATAACGAAGAATCTGAAGAATATTCCGATATTTCTCTCGATGTAAAAGACAGATTTCCTATTAACATAGATTTAAGATACGATAATCAAGGTCGTGATGCTATAGGTTCTCAAAGAGGAGTCTTATATATGGGGCTTCATGATGTAACCGGTCACGGAGATACATTAATGGGTACTTTATCGGCTACACACCGTTCTTTTGGTGTCGGCGGTATTTATTCATTACCGATAGCAAAAAATGATACAAGATTAAATCTTGGTTATTCATATTCAAAAGTTCGTATAGGTAATTCGCTTAAATGGATGAACATTAAGGGTGATTCTCACGATTACTTCATTGGTGTTTCAAGAAGATTATTAAAAGGCGATGATTATCGTGTATACGGCGACCTTACTTTTGATTGGCGTGATACGGAAACTACCGCACGTCCCGCAGGATATTACCTCAATAGCAGATACCGTGCAAGAGTTATCAGAGGTACATTAACGGATGTTAAAGATGATATGTACGGAAGATGGTTATTGTCAGGAACCATATCAGGCGGTGTACCGATTGATGCAACTGACTACAGTCAGGCAAGAAACAAACAAAGCAATAATTTCGTAAAAATTAATGCAAGCGGTGCTCGTATTCAGGTTTTACCTCATAACCAACTTGCTATATTACAAGTTAACGGTCAATATGCTAACAGACATTTATTTGCGGCTGAAGCTATGCAAATCGGTGGTATATCATCAGTTAGAGGTTATGATGAAGGCTTCTTTATCGGTGATTACGGTGTTAATGCCAGCTTTGAATACAGATTTCCGATACCGTTCTTAAAAGCTATTCTTCCCGAAAGATACGGATTTATCAGTGACAGTATCCAGCTTGCAGGATTCTATGATTTCGGTTTAGTCGGTAACAGATTTCAAAGAGATTCATACGACGGATATCATCATACACAGTACTTGCAATCAGCAGGCTTTGGCGGTGTTGTTAAGTTAACAAAATACATATCTGCTAACGTATATTGGGGCTTCCCGATTGGTAAGAGCTTCTATGACTATGCTACAACTCCTGATTCCCCATATCACAGAAGAAATTGCAGATTTCACTTTATGTTAACATCAAACATTTTATAGTTGTTGTCATAAGAGAAAGAACGGAAGCGATGATTTACCGCTTCCGTTTGTTTTTTGTAAAATTTAGATTTATCTCTTAGAAAATCATTATAATCATGACCACCGGCTTAGCCGGTGGTTTGTTCTACGGCTATAAGCCACTTTTTGAATTTTCTTTAAGCTCAGATTGTTTCGTCTTTGGCACATTCGTGCAGCCGCATCAATTCATATAAGCTAAGAACATCATTTTCATTTAGTTCATCGACATTTTTATCAATATTATTTCTCATCAAAGGTTCAATTAATATTTTGGGTTCTATTCCTTTGTCTTTTATTATAAAATGCCACTTGCATCCGTGATTGCACTTGATTACAAAGGCATTCGGCAGTTTATCAAAGTTGATTTGGTCAAAGTAAGTTGTTACATCTTGTTTTGGTTGACTAAAGTCAACCCTACTACTAAGGTAAACAACTATTTTGTGCCGAAGTATCCTTTTTATTAAGAATATTTTCCCAATCGATTTTGTCAAAGTAAGTAGAAACGTCATTAAGCTGCCCGTCATTGCGAGGAGCGATAGCG
>CAJONH010000110.1 GCA_905235825.1 Candidatus Gastranaerophilales bacterium | reverse complement strand
TGTCCTTAATGCCGTTAACACCTTTGAGCGTTTCAGCGGATTTCTTGTTACTTCGGGTTCGCTCCCTCCGGTCGACTCCACCCTACCGAAATTTCGCTCCCATGGCGGGTTTCCAATTCTGTCTTGAAATTTCGTCACTCCAAAATTTCTAATTAAACTATATATTCTATCCATATTTACCGCAAAAAAATTCAACAAAAATTTAAAATACATCAGCCATTTGTTGGTTGAGTTATTTCTTTATTTTGTTTATCTTTATTCTAATGAATTACAAAATTTATATGCCGCAGATTTTATCTCGCATATTCAATTTCATACTTTAACTTTTAAAAATGTTATTTACTTCAATTTGATAATAACACAGAAAGTTATCTAAGTCAACTATAAGAATAAAAAAGTTTTCCAATACAACAAATGAGGTTGAATATGTTATATAGTGAATTATATGGCAGATTAGTTTTACAAACCAAAAGAAATGATATTACACATGTAGAAATAGGCAAATGTATCAATCTTTCAAAAGGTGCTGTTACTGCCAGAGCCAAAAGAAATACAAACATGAAACAATCTGAAGTAACTGCTGTAGAAAAGTATTTTAATGTTAACTTATCAGGTATATTAATTAAAGAATATTCATTTGAAAGAAAGAATGATGCTTCTATAAAAAATGAATTGAATAATTTTGGACAAAGACTTAATTCTCTGCAAGTTAAAACAAATTTATCAGATGAAGAAATATCAAAAATTCTTAATCTTGAAGAAGATGAATATTTAGAATATAAAACAGGTGACAGAAAACCAAATTTGAAAATCATAAACGAAATAAAGCAAAATTTTGATATTTCAGCTGACTGGCTTCTTTACGGTGAATAGTTAAATTTATATCGCTTTATCATTTATCTTTATGATTTTTTCCCAAAATAATTTTGAAAGATATTGAGAAAACGGTCGTTTTATTTTTAATTCTGAAAACTTCATAACGCTTGAGTCTTTGCAAACAATAAAAATTGTATTTCCCGACTTATTAACAATTGTACCTGCCTGTTGATTTAGTTTATTTTTTGTTATCTGATAGCTTCTAAATGAAAAAAATTCACCTTTAATCGGCAGATAACATTTTGTCCACGGGGATAAAGCTCTTATTCTTCTGTCTATTTCTTCGGGTGTTTCACTTTCAAAATCAATTATTGTATCTTTTAATGATATTTGTGACCAATAAGAAGACTCAGTTTCATTTTGACTTCTTTGATTTACAAGTCTTTCATTAAAATTATCGAGTAAAAACCCTATTTCATTACGTGCAGTATCGCAGCATCTCATTCTAAGACTTCCGCCCGTATCATCACGTAAAATTTTAACTTCTTTTTGATGAAGAATTGCACCCGTATCATAATTAACATCCATAAGATGAAATGTTATTCCGCTGACCGGTTCGTTATGTATAATAACCTGCATGTAAGGATTTGGACCTCTGTATTTGGGCAGCAGCGAAGGATGAACATTTACAAAATGATTAGGAAGAGTATTTAATGTATGAACCGAAAATCTTTCACGCCAAGAACCTACAAGCACAATATCAGCATTTAATTGTTTTATAATTCTGCGAAATTTATTAGAATTAACACTGTTTACTTTTATTTCCGGAATAGAATGTGTTTTGATAAAAATATAATCATCCGAAGGTTTTACGTAGTCATTAAAAAATCTCATAATTCCGTTATGATGAATTGTTTCAGATCTAAGAATACCAACAATTTCGTGCTTTGAATTTAAAATACCCAAAGCCAGTGCACGCATCATTTCACCATATCCGACAAGAACTACTCTCATACTTTTAATGATACTTTAAAAGTAAAATAATGTAAATTAAATATTATACATGGAAAAAAAGCGGAATTTCAATAATTCCGCATTAAATACTACGTAAATATAGAATGTTAAATTTTACAAGCAGAAACAAAATGAGGCATTCTCTCTCTTTCTTTTATTTTTTTTTCATAAACTTTTTTAATTTTTTCTGCACATTTATAACAATATTTGCACTCAACATAACAATCAACACTGCATAATTCTCCGTATTTTTTAAAATAACTTATATTCGGCAGATATTTTTTTACATCTTGTACCGTAATCTGTTTTAACATTTCATTTTCGGATAAATGATGAATAAATGTACAAACCGGTTCATTTTCTATATTTTTTATATTATCAACTCCTTTTAAATACATTAAATATTCATATAAATAATGTTCTATTCTATATATAAATCCGTCACGTCCAACAAGTTTAAAATTATTTATTCCCAGTTTATGATATTCTTTTATTTCCCACGGATAAATAACATTTGCTTTTATCATTGTTAAAATTTTATTTTCAAGACGTGAACAAAATATTTTTGTAAAATATACATTTGATATTGTCATATCATCACGTACAATAGTGTGTCTATCCATAATTTCACTTGCATGCCCGTTTCGATTAGGACATCCGTTTACACATCCTTCATTGACCATTAACTCTATTTTAACATTAGGTAAAAGTTTTTTTATATTTTTTAACAGAGTGAAATTTTTAATGCTATCATGGCTTGGAACTATTTGTTTAACCTTTGGGTGCATATATATAAAGTTGCTATATTCCTGTAAACTCTTAAATTCAAAACTTGTTGAAGCATAAATATTAAAAAACATATAATGCTTTTCAATATAACTCATTAATTTGTGTTCTGCTATTCTTAAATTTTTAACACCGATTTTTTGTAATTCAATTAACAATTTATCAAGTTTATCAAGTTTTTTTTCAAAGTCAGGATTTTCGATATCTAGTCTGAGAGGATTATTTAAAAGATAAATAAAATCAACCCCTGAATTTATTGAATATTCAATTAAATTTTTCCAATACTCCCACTTCCTATTAAAAACAGAATTACGGTACTGCTCAAACCCTGTAAAAAATTCACAGTTTGAAGGTAATGAAAAAAATAATGATGTTATCCTGCTTTTTTCAATCTGATTATTAATATTTAGTAGTTTATTTATATGCTCTTTTTCATAAGGCATTGGTGCGGAAAAACAGTACATATTCTATCCTTTTCATATTTTAACAACCAATTCTATCTACATACCAACAAGCACTGGTACCATAACCGCATTTCTGATAAGAAAACCACCCGCTAAGAGCTCCACAGCCATGATAGCCAACCCTTGAACCATCCCAACCTTGATAATCACATCCGTAAAATTGTCTTCCTGTCTGCCCGCAATACGCTTTTGCATAAACTGCAAGTGCAGATATTAAGTCAGAATTATTTTCAATTAATTTATCTCCATATAATTCATTTATTTGTTCATCTGTAAGACCTTCTATTATGTCATAATTCATTATTTTCTCTTTTCTATATTTATTAATTCACCAAATTTTTTATTAAATTTATAAAGCATTTCTCTATGAAATCCACTATATGGAGTAAATGTAAGTTCTTCAAAATATAATTTATTTTTATATATCATCCAATCAACACGTACAAACATAAAATCTTTTGACAGTTGTTTTGATAAAACAAAAGATTGATTTAATAATTCATCTGCAGGTCTGTTTATATTTATATCTCCAATTGAGAATAAATCATCAATTATATTTAATTTTTCATCATACAATGTTGTTTTATTTTTTGTACCTTCTTCAATTCTTATTATTAATTCAGGTATTCCCTCAAAACAATAAACATGTATTTCTTCTGCATTTTTATTAATATCATTTCTTAAAAGAGGTTCAAT
>CAJONH010000109.1 GCA_905235825.1 Candidatus Gastranaerophilales bacterium | reverse complement strand
CCTGCTATGCTTTTGTTGCATACCAAACAGCATATTTAAAAGCACATTACCCTGTTGAATATCTTTGTGCAATGCTTACAAACTCAAAAGATAATATGGACAAAGTTCAGTTATATATTACTGAAGCTCAAAAGCAGGGAATAAAAGTACTTCCTCCCGATATAAATAAATCTAACGCAGAATTTACTCCCGATGGAGGTAATATACGTTTCGGACTAAATACGATAAAGGGAATAGGTGAAAAAGTACTTGAAGAAATTGCAAAAGAAAAGGATGCTAACGGAGAATTTAAATCAATAGCCGATTTCGCAAAAAGAATTAATCCGAGTGTTGTTAACAGAAAAGCAATGGAAAATTTTACAAAAGCCGGTGCTTTTAACGGACTTGAACCAAACAGAAAAAAACTTTTTAACAATATAGATAATATTATTAATACGGCAGCAAAAGAAGCGGAAGCAAGAGAACTCGGTCAGGTAAGTTTATTTGCATCATTAGGAGGTTCTACGGGCGGAAGCAGCTATCAAATGACAAATTTTGAATTATACGGAAACGATGAAGAATTTACGGATAAAGAGATACAGGAGTTTGAAAAAGAACTTCTCGGTTTTTATGTCACCAGCCATCCGTTGGAATCAATAAGAGATAAACTGCCTTTTTTAACTACACATAACATAAATGAACTTGAAGATGTCGCAAATGATACTTTTATAACCGTTTGCGGTTTGATAACGTCAGTTCGCACCATACCAACAAAAAAAGACCCGACAAAATTTTTAAAATCGGGAATATTAGAAGATTTAACCGGAGAAATTCCTTTTGTAGCTTTTCATAAAACACTTGAAAAATTTAATTCGCTTATTGATGCAGAAAAAAAGGTTATATTATCAGGTAAATATCAAAGAAAAGATGAGAATAACGTTCAATTAATTGTTGAATCCGTAAAACCGGTGGAAAACAGTAATATAGTTACAATTTCATTTAAAGAGGAATTGCCGTTTGAAAAAATAGTGGCAATAAAAGATATTGTATCAGCACATAAAGGGAATGACCCTTTAGTTATAAAACCAAACGGAACTGATGATGAAACAAAAATTTTAACATCTTCCAATTTTTGGCTTAATACAACAAATGATTTAATTCAGACTCTAGAACGCAATTTCGGTGACAGTATTCTTGTTTCGGTAAATTCATTGGAATGATTTAGTAATTATCTTATCCGGTGTCGCAACAAGTCGTCTTATCTTGCGTTTAACGGCTCATATATAACTGAAGTTTTGGCTGATATAATGACTGAAGTGCAAATGAATTATGGCATAGCTTGCCCAAGTGATATTTTAAATAATAAAAATAATATTCAATAAACACTAGAAACTTTCTTTTTAAGATTTTCAAAATAACATAAGTCAGTAAGTTTGGCATTACATGCATACTGACTTTTTGAATGCGGGCATTTAGGTAATTTTTTGCATACTCTTTTATACGCAATTTCTTTCTTTTATTTGTTTTTATTTATCCGGAAGTAAGATTTATTTATCAGTAAGTAAGACAGGTATATATGTTATCACATATTAGTAATGTTTTTAATTATTCAAATTTCAATAAATTACATCAGCAAAACAATAATACTAATAATATTAAATTTGGAAACAGGCAATTAACTACTGATATATTAGAATTATCAAATGATAAATTGGAAAAAACCAATAAGACAAATGATGTAAAAAAAGTTAAAATTAAGGATTTAAATAATAATATAGTTAATGCTGAAATTATTAAAAGTGGTGATAAATTAGTAAAGCGTTTTGATTTATTGGTTAATAATGAAAATTTAGGATTTGCGGTTGCATCAAAGGGAAATGATAATACATTTTGGCTTCATCAATTATTCACAAGAGAAAACGATAAAAGGTCATATAAAGGAACCGGAACAGAATTATTAAAATGTGTTATTGAAGAAAGTAAAAAACAAGGTTTTGACGGTGCAGTAAAAGTTTTTGCTGACCATGGCACAAAATCACCTTTAGTTTTTTATTATAAGAGTAATTTTATTACTCCTGAAGATAAAGATGCTTGTATTCAATATGCAATACGCAATAATGTTCCTATTCAAAATGTAATGTCTACATCACTTTCCGGAATAATGACTTTAGATGAAAAAAGTGCAGATGCTTTTTTAGAAGGCACCCGTCTTTATCTGAATAGAACTTGTAAAAAAATTGGTGAAAAAGAAATTGATGGACAAATTTATAGTGCAAACTTAATTGAAGCTCCACAAAAAAATACATATTATCTTTTAATTGCAAATGAAGATGTAAAAGAGGGTATAGCAACTTTTTCTGCAACATTAAAAAAGGTGGAAAATGAAGGTAAAAATCATTTTGAAATAACTAAATTACATGAATATGACAGCTATAACCTAAAGGAAGAAATAAATTTTATTTTAAATTCAATTAAAAAGGAAGCTAAAACTATAGGTTTTGAAAAAATCACTATAGCAAATGATTTAGACATTAAAACAAAAAATATAATAAAAAAGTATAAGAAGATAACAGGCAGTTCAAGTGCTAATTAATAAAAGTTCGCTGTTTCTCCGGCAAGTCGATTATTTAGCTGCCGCTGTTATAAGCTATTACCCTTTTATAATCGGGTTTTCCCTTTCACAAATTTCGCTTATCTAAAAATTTTGTTAGGACGAGGATACTCCAAACTAATTATACAATAAAAATAGCGGTGATTCCGAAGGCGGTGGAATTGGTGATACAATCGGCGATATATTAACAGGTGTTTTAGGTATTGTATTAAATCCACAAACAATAAGTACAGTACTTAGCATATTAGCTACAAAATACAGCATTTCAGAAATGAAAAAAATTAAAGAAGAATTGTATGAATATATGGAAAAGCATTCAAATTCTGAACAATCCGCTCAAGAACAACAAGATGCGAAATTTGAGAAATTGAAACAAGAACTTTTACAAAAAGCATACGAAGATGAATTAAAAATGAAAAAAGAGCTGATATTTTATACGGAAGTGATGAAGAATATTATAAAAAATTTCCGCATAGAAACTATCCGCAACTTGATGGCAGTATGACCGGAGGTGCTGCGAATATAAATACAAATAATATTAATTTTAAAAATCTAAATTTTCATAATGAAATAGGAAAGGCTGACATTAAAAATATAAAACTTAATTCAAACGGAGATATGACATTATTAGTAACAGACGTATATGATTTTAATCACAGTAAATCATATAAATGATAGTATTTTTTCTAATTGCGGTGCCACGGAAACAAGAGTGGCTTTCTATAATTGTTATATCCCAATTCTTGTCATCATCTTGAAGAAAATAATTTAATACACGGGCTGCTCTTTCTTTATCATAATTGCTAATATCTAAACTCTGTTTAGCTTTCAAATTATTTTTTTCTTTTTGTATATATTCATTGTCAGCATCGAATTTAAGATATAAATCTGAATCGCCTAAAAGACCGCCAGGATTTTTTACCATACTTATATTTTTAGCATTTTCGGGTATTTGTTTTGGAAAATGTTCTACAGCGTCAGGATAATATGTGCTTAATGCTTTTTTATAATCCTTAATTTCCGTATATTTAGGGTCATCAAACCCTGAAGAAAATGCCCAGCCGATGATAAATATTGCAAAAATAAGGAAACTGTGTATAAGTAAAACAGCTAAATTAAGTATATTGGCTGTAATTTTAGTTAATTTAGGATGTTTTAAACTTGTATGTTTACCTATCAATAACATTATTAAGGAAGATATACAAGGTATAATACATAATAAAAATAGTGTAATAAATAACTGTATATCAATATTTTTATGCAAAAGTATTCCAAAAGCTACAATATAAATTAACGATAACACT
>CAJONH010000108.1 GCA_905235825.1 Candidatus Gastranaerophilales bacterium | reverse complement strand
TTGATATTCAGAACATATTTTTATTGGCAGATTTGGCAGTTTTTCCTTGATGTATTTCTCATATACTCTTTTTTCATATTCAGCAAATGACCTTGTTCTAAACTTTGAAACAACGAAAAACGGAAAGAATAAAACTAACAAAACAGGGGAAATGGGAATAACTATTACGTTTTGCTATATATTACCGATATTATAATAAACCATTTTTATCAATATAATTTATAATCCATTTTTCTACACATAAAGTTGGTGTTGTATTATTTTGTTTACAAGCCAGTTTAAATAAATCCCATAATTCTTCATTAAGCATTATACTTGTTTTCTTTGTTTTATTTCTTGTTAAATCAACAATCTTATCTGTTTTATTATTCATAATAATTCCTGCTAAAATGATTAATCATAGATTTAAAAATAAATTTGTTGAAAGATAAAATCAACATGATATTGACATATATAAAACACCATGATAATATTCGGTGTAAAGAGATAAAATAATGAATCATATATTTAATTTTTTTAGAAATAATGATATAGGAGAACCGCCATGGGATTATTACTTCCTCAAAAACTTAGATGAAAAGGAGTATCCCCGTTACTTAGCTAAATTGTTTTATATGAATACGGGAGAAAAACTGCCGTTAAAAAAGTTAGGAGTGAGAAGTTAGGAGTTAGGAATTATATAATTGACAAAGATAAATGTAAAACATTTAATCAGAAAATACAGTGGATAAAATTATACGGTGTAACTGATTTAATGAGAAGGTGTACCGATAAAGTTGCGGTAAGATATTATGTGGCAGAAAAAATCGGGTCAGAATATTTAAAACCTGTTTTGCAGATAATACCGTCATTAAATTACGATTGCCATATCATTGCGAGGAACAATAGCATATTAGGTGACGAAGCAATCCAGAGGAAACGAAGTCAAAATGCTGTGTATGAAAATTTAGAAATAAAATCTAATAATCAGCCGGATTGCCACGTCGCTACCACTCGTAATGACATTTTGAGTTCCGTGGCAATCTGTTCTGTCACTGAGAGGACGTATGTCCGAAGCAGTCCGACCAATTTCATTATTCAGATATTTCATCGACCGGATTTCTTCACTATCGTTCATAATGGCAAAGGATTTGAATGGAACAAAAAACAAGATAAATGAATACAATACAAGAGCAGCAAAAGAAATAATAAGTAAATGGTTATTATATTAGAGATAATTAATCATTTGACAAATCTGTATAAGAAAGTTCACTAACACCACTATTTATAAATTTATCCCAAGATAATGTTGTTTTTGTATAATTCATAGAATCTATATAAGTAACCTCATTTTCTGTGACTTCTGTAATTGCCATTGAATGACCGTCTGTCGAAAATTCTATAGCAATATTCTTATTTTCAAGTGCATTCTCAAATATTTCTTTTATTTTTTTTGCATACATATCAGAAACCCCGCATTTTCCTATAATGCCGCCATCTTCGGCTATTTCGGGTTTTTCATAATTATCTGCAATGTGCATAATGTTATAATTAGGAATTAATGCTTTCCAAAAATTAAAAGTTTGTCCGCCGCTTATATCTGTGTCAAGTCCAAGAAATAATTTAGGATTTTCTTTAATAAGTTTTCGCATTCCAATTTCAAGTACTAAAGCATCATTATCACCATTTGAATACATATCTTGAAAATTTGTATCTGTGTCATATTGTTTAATTTCATCAGGTGTAATTGTAATTTGTTTTTGAACACCAGCAAAATTAACAGTAACTGTTCCATCATCATTTGGAATGATTGAATTTCTTATAATTTCCTTGCCTTTATCAGTGGAATTTAAGGCATTAATACCTGATAAAAGCCAACAATCACCAACATTTCCTTGTATAACAGGTTCATCTATTTTTCCATTAATTTTAAGTTCATTATTAACTGCTGTAATTTTTTCAGGTTGTTCAACTTTTTGGGATGGAGTAATATTGGCTTCGGGTTTATCTAAAAATTCATGCAATTCTTCTGAATAACTATTCTCTTTAGTATATTTATTTATATTTCGTCCTATTAAACCTAAGTCATAAAAATCATCTTTTGAAATCGTGTTTTTATCAGAATTTTTTCCAAATGAAGCAATAAATTTCAGTTCATCTTCGCTCATTTTACCGTCATCATTTAAATTTGCTATTGCATCATATAAACTCTCGTAAATATTTTTCATTTTTTCGTTTCCACTATCAATGAGATTTTTTACAAATCCTTCCTTTGTTAGCAATTCTTGATTAAAAGAACCATCTTCATTAAAAATAGACATTTCTTTAATCTCATCACCGCTAGAATTGAGTAAACTTGACATTGTACGTTCTTTTAAACCGCTTAAAATTTTATGCATTTTATTAAAATTCGTATCCATAATTTTTATACCTATCATAAAAGAGTAATACCTTATTTATATCGGCATTTTTTGTAAAAATTTTAATAAGATATATTACAAAGAAGCAATGTCTATTAAAAACTTAATTTGAAAGCCGCTAAATCATACATTAAACAAACTCGTGAAATTTCTGTTGAAGAAAAATACGAAAATTACAAAACTTTTTTATTTGGCAGGCAGCCGGATTAAATTTTAGAAAACTGGAAGTGTATGTTTTTATGCAAAAGGAATAAAAACATACACTTCAAAAGAACTTTCTGTCAAGAGGAAAAATCAAGAAATAGCTTTATGTAATTTGAATTAGTAACAATCCTTTGATATTATGGCATATCAAAGTCATATGATCCCTTAGTGCAACCTAAAAATTGATTTCTTTCGTCCTCTGTTAGATTTAGATCTATATTTAGATTACCGTGAGCATCTATGCCGAGAGTTGAAAATTCATCGCCTAATAAACTTTGAGCATTACCCAAAGCTGAGTAAGCATTACCGAATACACTATAAGCATCACCATATGTACTTTCTGCGTTACCCAAAATACTAAAAGCTGTACCATTTTCATTTTCTACATCATCAAATATTGCTCCTTTTGCTACATTTCCATTAGTATTAAAATATCCTGTTGCATTTGCAGTTGAGTAATTTTGTTCTATCTGTGTCATTTTTGTTTCCTTTCCATCTCGTCTTAATCTAAATACTTTGTAACTTGTGTTTATTTGTATTTTTATAAAAACTTTTTGACTAAAAAAATTTTTTTCCCCCCCCCGAAAAAATTTCAAAAAATCGTCAAACCATAACAATAGCTTAAAAAATTTGTATTCATAAAACTTAACATTTTTTCGCAGAACACCCGCATTTTTTCCTATTATGTTATTCTTATATTGCATAGCACCTCCTAAAATTTGAGTCTCGACAACCTTATTTTAGGACAAAAGTATTTTCAATACTTGCTATGCTCTTTTTCTTTATTTTTTATCTCGGACAGTAGTTGGTAAGGATTTGAACCTTTTTGAGTTTCAAGAATAATTGCAATGCATTGATTAATATCGTTTACACCTTCAGCAATAGAACCGATGTCATTCAATTTACATTGCCAATCAACATAAGTTATTTCGTTTAAGTTTGTCATAATTTTTTACTTTTATAGCATTTTTTGTTATTTTTTGTTATTTTTTGTTATAATTTACATATAGTATGTTAAACTTAATGAGGTAATTATGAATATTTCTTTAACTCCTGTGTTAGAACAATTTGTAAATCAAAAAGTATCATCTGGGTTATATAATTCTGTAAGCGAGGTTATAAGA
>CAJONH010000107.1 GCA_905235825.1 Candidatus Gastranaerophilales bacterium | reverse complement strand
TCGTATAATTATGAGAATACGTTTATTTCCTTTTTCTAATGGAAGATTATATTCTATTTTATCAACAATTTCCGCATTTAGAATTTTTAGTGCATTTTTTGCATTTGTAATTTCCTCATCGGCTTTTATTGATTTATAAGCAATAAAAAATGAACCTTCTTTTAAATATGGAACTGTATATTCCAAAATAATTCTTAATTCAGCCATAGCACGGCTTGTACATATATCAAATTCGTCAGAAAACGGAAGTTCTTCCGCACGTTTGCATAAAGGACTAATATTTTTAATTTCGAGTTCTTTTTGGGCAAATTCAAGAAATTTTATTTTTTTTAAAGTTGAATCTACTGCATATACATTAATATTATTAAAAAACATTGCACAGGGAAGTGAGGGAAATCCTCCTCCTGTACCTATATCAAGCATTTTTAAAGGAATATCGGGATAATATTTTTTCAAAAAAAGGTTTATCGAAAGACTGTCATATATATGTTTTTCAAATAAAAATTCCTCATCATTTTTGCTTATCAGATTAACATTTTTATTATATTCCAAAAAAATATGCATAAACTTTTCAATTAATGCAATTTTATTATCTAATCTGGTTTCGCACTCTGCCACCGTGTCAACCCCGCCGGCAAAGTGCTCACTTTTTAAAGTCACCACTCCCAAATTTCGTTCACACCCTTCGGGCTTATCTCGAAATTTGCTCGGGCAATTTATATCAATCCCTAATTCCGATAATCTTTCAAATTTATTTATAATGACCTGTTTCCTTTTTATCTAATCCGGTTTTGTACTGCTAATATTTTATAAAAAAAAGAGCAGATTTCAATAATATCAAAACATAAGAATTTTATAAAATTTTATTAATTAATTCCAATATTTGTTCGGGATTAATAGAATTTATACAATTATTTTTATTATTTTTTAATTTACAATGTTTTTTCATGCAAGGTGAACACTTTGATGAAGCAGAAACAGAAAAATAATTTCTGCCGAAGGGGGCGCTACGCCGGGCGGATGTGGCAAAAAATAACGTAATAATTGATTTCGTTCCTGCTGCCCATGCACTGTGGGTACTGCCTGAATCGGGACTTATAACTAAATCTGCCTGTTTATATATATATATTAAATCGGATAAACTTGTTTTACCTGATAAATTAATAATATTACAACAATTATTATAATCTTTTAAAATTTCACCGATCAGCTTCTTTTCACTCGCTGAGGCTGTAATAATTATGTTATAATCATTTTTTAATTTCTTGATTAAATACTGCCAGCCTGATATTTCCCAGTGTTTATTATTCCATGTTGTTGCTGGCGAAAGTACTATTGTTTTTTTCGATTTGTCGATATTTTGCATAATTTTTTTAATTTCTGATGAATATTCATTAGAAAAATCGGGAAGAACAAAATTTATTTTTTCGGTTTCACAGCCTAAATATTTAACTAAATCCAAATTTCTTTTTACTACGTGATAATGTATATCAAAAAGTTTACGTCCCGTTTTTACAATTTCATTTGCAAAAAATGATGAAAATTCTCTGCCGCAATCAAGGGTAATTCGTCTTTTTGCACCTGAAAATCCCAATATTATTCCGCTTTTTAAAAGCTGTTGAAAATCAAGTGCTATATCATATTTTTCTTTTCTTAATTTAAATATAAGCTCCAAAAAAGATTTTAAGTTTCGTTTTTTTTTGTTTATAACAAAAACATTATTAATAAGAGGATTATTTTCAACAAACTTGCTTGCTTTGTCTTCAACAACCCAATCAATTTGTGCATCTGGGAATTTTTTTCTCAAAGCATAAACGGCAGGCAGAGTATGAATAGTATCTCCTAATGCACTTAATCTTATTATAAGAATTTTTTTTATTTTATTTTCGTTCAAATATCAGCCTTTTTTACTAAGTATATCAAAAATTCCATATATTTAATCGATTTCTATGAAAAAAAATACAATAAAAGTTTACATTTGAAAGATTATTTTAAACTTTTTAGGGGAATAAATTTTATACAAACTGAATTATTATAAATGTATGAAAAGAAATGGTTAATATGCGGATACAAAAGGATTTTTTATGAAGAAAAAAGAAACAGATGAATTAAAAAACTCTATTAACATGTGTAAAATGAAACTTCGCACTATTATTCCGTATTTAAATGACAATAAACCTGCTCTTAACAGAAAATTCAATCAAATTTTAATAGAAAAGGCAGTGTTAAGAGATAAATTAATTAATAAAGAAACTCCGTTATTTGTAAAACTTGCAAGAAAAATTCATGCAAATACTAAACAAAAATTAATCTGTGATTATTTCAAATAAATAATCTTTATTGCTAATTCAAATTACTTTTGCATTTGAAGTTTTATAAAAAATAGTAAATCCGTAATTAAGCTGCTAAGTGAAACATATTATACTTAGCAGCTTTCTATATGCAAAATATTTAGAATTGAGATATAAGTGTTTTCGTGGTACAAAAATAATTGTCGAAAATAAAAAAAATAATTAAGGAGAAAACATGACAGGAAAGAGAGTATGGTTGTTCAAAGAGGGTAACGCCAATATGAGAGCCGAATTAGGCGGGAAAGGTGCTAATCTTGCCGAAATGACCAATTTAGGGTTGCCGGTTCCTCCCGGTTTAACAATTACGACTGAAACTTGTATGGATTATATTAACCATGGAAATAAAATGCCGGCAGGCTTGATGGATGAAGTAAAAGAAAAATTAAAAGATGTTGAAAAGCAGGCAGGTAAAAAATTCGGAGATACAAAAAATCCGCTGTTGGTTTCTGTTCGTTCCGGTGCCAGAGTTTCTATGCCGGGTATGATGGAAACGATTTTAAACCTCGGTTTAAATGATGAAACAGTTGAAGCTATGGTTAAATTAACAAATAACCCCCGTTTCTGCTATGACAGCTACAGAAGATTTTTAACAATGTTCGGCAGTGTTGCTTGGGAAATGGACAGACAAAAATATTTTGAAGCCGAAGTTGAAAAAGTAAAAAAACGTGAAGGAGTTAAAGAAGATACTCAAATTAGTGCCGAAGGCTGGAAATCTTTAATTCCGATTTATAAAAAGACAATAAAAGAAGTAACAGGCAAAGAATTTCCGCAGGATCCGTTTGTTCAATTGCAGGAAGCTATTGAAGCCGTATTTAGAAGCTGGAATATTCCAAGAGCCGTTGCTTACAGAAATATGAATAAAATTGACCATAATTTCGGCACGGCAGTAAATGTTCAAACCATGGTATTCGGTAATATGGGAAATGACTGTGCAACAGGTGTTTCATTCACCAGAAATCCCGCAACGGGCGAAAATAAATTTTACGGAGAATATCTTGTAAATGCTCAGGGAGAAGATGTTGTTGCAGGTATAAGAACACCTAAACAAATATCAGAACTCGAAACCGATATGCCTGATATTTATAAGCAATATGTGGAAATAGCAAAACAGCTTGAAAAAGGCTATCACGATGTACAGGATATGGAATTTACCGTTGAAAGAGGTAAATTATGGATATTACAAACAAGAAACGGTAAAAGAACAGCAAAAGCGGCAATTAAAATTGCGGTTGATATGTTCAACGAAGGCATTATAACAAAAGATGAAGCTATAATGCAGGTTGATCCTTATAGTGTATATCAGGTATTACTGCCCTGCTTTAATCCCGATAAAGTTAAACATTCACACAAGGTTTCAAAAGGTGTAAATGCTTCCCCGGGTGCCGCTGTAGGAAAAATTGTTTTTGATACGGAAGAAGCAGCAGAACGTGGTTCTAAAGGTGAAAAAGTTATACTCGTAAGAATAGAAACCTGCCCCGATGATATTCACGGTATGGCTGTTTCGCAAGGTGTATTAACGCTTAGAGGCGGAGCAACCTCTCATGCAGCGGTAGTTGCAAAAGGTATGGGTAAACCCTGTGTATCGGGCTGTGAAGACTTAAAGATAGATTTGGCAAACGAAACAATTACCTGTTCCGACGGAACAGTATTCCATAAAAACGATGTTATTTCACTGGACGGCGGAACAGGTGAAGTTATGGAAGGTGCAATTGAGCTTGTTGAAGCCGGTATTGATAAAGACTTTGAAACCTTCTTTAAATGGGTTAACGAAATAAAAACATTGACTGTTGAAGCTAATGCAGATACTCCCAAAGATATTGAAAATGCAATTAAATTCGGAGCAGAAGGTGTTGGACTTTGCAGAACAGAACACATGTTTATGGATCCGGACAGACTCCCTTGGGTTCAAAAAATGATTATTGCAGGTACAACAGATGCAAGAAAAGAAGCATTGGCAAAACTTCTTCCTATGCAGTATTCCGACTTTTATGCAATGTTTAAAGGAATAGGCGAATTACCTTTAACAATAAGATTATTAGACCCTCCGTTACATGAATTTTTACCTTCTAAAGAAGAATTAATAGCTAAGGTTGCAGCAAAGAAAGCATTGAAAGAAGATGCAAAAGAAGATGAAAAAATGCTTGAAATTGTTGAAAACCTGTCGGAATCAAATCCTATGATGGGATTGAGAGGCTGCCGTTTAGGTTTAACTTATCCCGAAATTAATGAAATGCAGGTAAGAGCTATTTTTGAAGCTGCATGTGATGTTAAAAAAGAAGGCATAAACGTTAAACCGTGGGTAATGATTCCTTTAGTAGGTCACGTAAATGAACTTAAAGCGGCAGAAGAAGTTCTTGTAAAAGTTGCAGAACAGGTTATGACGGAAAAAGGCATAAAGCTCGAATATAAATTCGGTACAATGATTGAAATTCCTCGTGCTGCTTTAACGGCAGGCGAAATTGCAAAAAGAGCAGAATTCTTCTCTTACGGTACAAACGATTTAACCCAAATGACATTTGGTTATTCAAGAGATGATGCGGAAGGTAAATTCTTAAAAAATTATGTCGAACAAAAGATTTTACCGTACAATCCCTTCATAACACTTGATAAAGAAGGTGTCGGAAGATTAATAGAAATGTCAATAAAAGAAGGCAGAGCTGAAAATCCGAAACTAAAAGGCGGTATCTGCGGTGAACACGGCGGTGACCCCGATAGTGTTAAATTCGCACATAAAATAGGCTTGGATTATGTATCCT
Source organism: Candidatus Gastranaerophilales bacterium (assembly GCA_905235825.1). Taxonomy (GTDB): domain Bacteria; phylum Cyanobacteriota; class Vampirovibrionia; order Gastranaerophilales; family Gastranaerophilaceae; genus Avigastranaerophilus. The sequence continues at coordinate 78 of CAJONH010000107.1, read as the reverse complement.
GCTCTCCCTACAGAGTTCCGCAGGCAAGACTGGCTGCTGCCCAGGCTGTTATTGAACAAAAGAAAAAATAATCTTTTA
>CAJONH010000106.1 GCA_905235825.1 Candidatus Gastranaerophilales bacterium | reverse complement strand
TGATTTAGAAAACGGAATAAAAGATCCTCAATTTTCTACGCTATGGAGAATTTCAGAGGGACTTGAAATAAAACCTCATATATTAGTTAAAATGATTGAAGATGAACTGGGTGAAAATTTCTCTTTTATTGAAAGTACTATATAGCATATTAAACTCGGTTCATACTAAATCATGACTACCGGCTTAGCCTGTGGTCATGATTATCAATATACTAAATATTTTTTTATATTAAGATTATCCAAATATGTTTTTGCCGCAGTTTCCGATGTCATTTTTCCTGCAAGTTCAACGGCATTAGCCCTTATTTTATTTATCTCGGTTTGTTTTAAATTTATTATTTTTTCTAAACATTTTGTAAGTTCTTCACTTTTGGCATCAATTAAAAAAGCATTCTGACCGTCTTTTAAAATGCCGTCAATTCCGTCATTTTTTTTTGCTATTATTACATTACCTGCCGCCATTGCTTCTAAATATGATAAACCAAATGTTTCATTATTACTCAAAAGAATAAAAATATCATTATACAGCATATTATTATATACTCTATCTCTTGATATTTGTCCGAGAAAATGAATTTTATCATCTATATAAAGTTTTTTCGCAAGTTTTTTTAAATTTTTTTCTTCTTTCCCGCTGCCTATTATTGAAAAACTATAATTACAATGTAAATTGGCAAGAGCTTTTATAATTATATCAATATTTTTACGTTTTATTAAAGATGCTGCCGTGCATATTTTGAGTGTTTCATAGTTAAACGAGAGTTCTTTATCTATATTTTTAGGTTTTTTATCTGTTCCTGAATAAGCAACAAATGTTTTATCCTGAATTTCCGGTATGATTTGTTCTATTTTTTGCTGCAATACAGGACTTCTTGCCGAAATTTTATATGCTTTTTTATATGCCTGTTTAAGTTTTTGCCTGAAATAAACTGCATATTTAATGTTTTTTAGAACAACTATATCAGAAGCATGAACCGAACAAATATATTTAATATTTTCTTTTTCCAATAGTCTTTGAGCCATTAAAGCACCTGAGGGCATGTGGGAAATCATAACATCATAATTTTTTAATGAAAAATCTTTTGGTAATTTTTTTCTTACGTTAAACCAAAACGGAGTTATAAAATTCAAGTTATATATTGTTGTTCCGTACTCTTTATAAATTTTTTCTTTTATGATTTTTCTGCCTCGAATTCTGGTATTAAAAATAAAATTTGGACGAATAACATCAACTTGATGTCCCTGTTTTTGCCATTCTTGAACAAAATAGAATAAGGCTTTTGAAATATTTTCTTTCCCGATAGGATATAAGTCAGTAATAAATAATATTTTCATATTTTATTTTCTTTTATATAAAAAGCATAAACCGATAATTGCAATCAGGATAAAGATAGCGGAAGCAATATGTGCTGCGTGAAAACCGTATATATTCAAAACACTGTCAGTTCTTATTGTTTCAACTAAAATCCTTGCTATAGAATATAATACTATGTAAATATAAAATATTAAACCGTCTTTTCTGTTTTTACATTTTATAAGAATTAAATATAAAATTACAAATATACAAACACTCAAAAGTGATTCATATAAAAAAGCCGGATGAAAAAATTCTTCGTTTTTAAAAGGAATAGGTCTGTTCGAGTAAGGAATATAAAGTTTCCACGGGAGATTAGAAGGCAGTCCGAAGGCTTCGGAGTTAAAGAAATTTCCCCATCTTCCTATTATTTGCCCTGTTACAAGACCAAAAATAAATAAATCCGCATATCTGAAAAAATTTATATTATGTTTTTTTACATAAAAAATACCTGCAAGAATACCAAAAAGAATAGCACCTTGAATTGATATACCGCCATGCCAGATTGCGGGAATTTCATAAGGGAACCTCAGAAAATACTTATAATCCAAAAGCACATAATAAAATCTGGCACCAAATATCCCTGCAATAATAAGAAGGAAAGAAATATCAAAAATTCTGTCGGAAGAAATCTCCGGATAAAATCGTTTTTTTAAGTTCAGAATAACGGCAATACCGGTAAGAATGGCAAAAGCCATAATTATACCGTAGTAGTATACATCAATTGAACCAATTGTAAACGCTATTTCACCCGGAGATTTAAACATTATTTTAAATCTTCATAATCAAGCTGTTCTGTGGCTTTATAATGAATTAATTTTTTTTTTAAATCACTGTTATTTAGTGATTTGTCTTGTATTTCACTTAATTCCTTTATTTTTTGATTTAATTCATCAATTTTACCGTTAATTTTTTCGGAATCCGAAGAATTGGGAACTTTAACAAGATATTTATTGTATGTATCAATTGATTCCTGAGCTTTGGAATTAAATTCAGAAATGGCATCAACGGAAGGAGCAGAAGCAGAAGCAGCATCATCAAGAACTTTGTATGCGACAGCTTCTTTTGCGACAGCAATAATATAATATGCATCGGATAATTCGGGTTTTAATTCCAAAACTTTGTTTGCTTCTTCAATAGCCCCCGCATAGTTACCGATAGTATTGTAAGCAACTGCCAAATTATAGTGTGTTTGATAAATTTCATTATCCAAATCAAGACTTGACTTTAAACGGCAGATTGCAGTTTCCGTATCGCCGTTATTAAGATACGATTCAGCTTTATTATTCAGCTCTTTTATTGCAAGATTATTAATACAAGCGGTAGTCATAACCGAAACCATTAAAATCGTGCATAAAAGCAGTATTTTTTTCATTTAAATCCCCCTTACAATGTCCTCTTATAATAAAACTAATATAATATACAATATAAACATAATTTTAGAATTTTGCAATATTTTAAAGTTATTATACAATATATGGAGGATAGAATATTTGAGAGAACATTATGAGCGATTCAGAAAAAATAGTTTCATTAAAAAGTGCAAGAAAAAAAACAAAAGAAAGTAAAGAAGTACGAAAGGAAAATGATACTGAAGCCATTGAGCCTGTATATTGCAGTTTTTGCGGAAGACCAAATACACAGGTGGCAAAAATGGTACAGGGACCGGGTGTAAACATTTGCTCCGAATGTACTATGATAGCCGTTCAATATCTTATACTTGAAGATAAACTCCCTTCAAGCGAGGCTCAAAAAATACTGGATATTTTTTGGAGTAAAATAAAATAATGTCTCAATTTTCTAAACTTCAAATAAGAGCAAAAGTATTGGCTGTTATTACCGAAATAAAATCACAGCAATACAGGAATGAAGAATTTTTACTCGATTTATCGGAAAAACTCAATGAAATAGAAGATAAAAATGCTCTGTTTGATATATTCATAAAAGAATATATTAAACTTGAGGAGGATGATTATATCTTTTGTTCGTGCCTGTTAAAAAATATAATTCCCGCAAATATTATTACCGAAAAATCAATGGAAATTTTAAAATCCTCAATGTCGGATGAATATAAATATAAACTAGTTCAATTATTGAGAATTACGGGCGGAGATTATAATTATTCGGAATTGCCCGAATATTTTGAAAATCCGCAGGAAGTAATGGATTTAGAAACAAAACGACTGTTGGATTCTGCTGTGTTTAATCCCGAATCAATGCTTGATTTTTTGGACTTCGTTTCCGCAGTATCGGAACGTGATAAAAGTTTATTATTAAAATCATTAAATATTGATTATAAAGGTGATGTACTTGCAAATATTGTATATCCCGTATTATATTCAGATTTCGAAGATAACTTTAAAATGCAGGCTATAGAAGTATTAAGTGAATCAAAGTCTTCACTTGCTATTGCACCTTTTGAATATTTAATTAAAACTTGTGACAATGAAGAAATAGTAACTGCCTGCAAAAAAGGATTAAAAATGTTAAAACTGGCAGGTGCAACACCGGAAAAAGCGGATGAATATTTTAGAAATATAGTAAAAACATCGGTTCCTGCTCAATTCTTTGTAACAATGCCTGATGGAAGCGGGAAACAAGCTCTTTTAACAACTCGTAAGCATGACAACGGAAAATATTCACTGGCAGCAGTTGTAATAAGTGATTTAACGGGAATTATAGATTGTTTCGGATTTTTTAACATTGCACAGGAAGAAGTTATAAAAGTAATAAAAAAATTTTATAATTCGGAAGGTCAATATACCGTACCCGCAAAATACGTCAGATATATGCTGAATTATGCGGAAAAAATCAATATTGATAAAAAAATCATGTACCCTTATGAATATATTTGCTGGAAACCAATGGTATATGATGTAGAACCCTTAGAAATATCATTAAAAGATTATGCCGATTTAAATTGTAAAGTACAGCAATTTTCGCCCGAAACAATTATAAATCTAATGGCAACCGAATATACTTTCAGGTGGTTTATAACACCTTCAGAGAATAAAGTTATTCGTAAAATAACGGAAGATATTTACAGCTTTGATAATATTGATATCAAAGTTGTAAATCAAATGTTAAAAGATAATGCAGATAGTGTTTTTGATAATGAAACAATGAACATTTGGGAAAACAGATTTTATAGTTTAATATATATATTAAGACTTAATAATAAATTAAAAGAAGCAGATAATTTTTATACAATACTGAAAGATGAAAATTCCCTGCAGCTGTTTAAATATATTATTTTACAACGTAGTGTATTCAATTACTTTGTAGCATTGAGAGAAAACACAAAAGAATCATTTTTTACAAAAAATATATTTAAAAAACGCAGTGCAAACGAAAATAAATATGATATAAAAAAAATAAATAAAATAATCATAACGTTAAAAGGAGATTGGATTGACAGGTAAAGTTATAGGACTCGATATAGGCAAAAAAAGAATAGGTATATCAATGAGCGATATAATGGGAATGATTGCACATCCTGTTGAAACCATTGCAAGAGAACCTGAAAAAACTGCTGTTGAAAAAATCACAAAACTTGCAAAAGATAATAATGTAAAAATAATAGTTGCAGGTCTGCCAAAAAACATGAACGGAACAATCGGAGAACAAGCACAGGATTGCATAGAATTTGCAAATAAATTCAAAAATGAATATGAAGTAATATTTGAAGATGAAAGACTTACTTCAAGACAGGCAGAAAATATTTTGGTGCAGACAGGCAGAAAATATACAAAAAATAAACAGCTTGTTGATTTAAAAAGTGCCTGCATAATTTTACAACAGTATTTAGATAGAAAGTGAGAATAAAATGGCAGAAAATAGAGATGATATAATAGAAATAACCGATGAAGACGGAGAAAAATTTGAAGTTGAATTAATTGATATGGTAACGGTAGATGACGTTGAATATGCGGTGCTTGCACCAATAGAAGAACATCACTGCGACCATGAAGACTGCGATTGCGGTGATTATGTTTTAATGAGAGTAAAACGTGACGGTGAAGAATACTCATTTGAAACAATAGACGATGATGATGAATTTGAAAAAGTAGCCGCATATATAGATGAATTGGCAGATGAAATAAACGATTAATATTAAAATAACTTAAAATAGCCGTAATCATGATTGAAACCCCTATAAATAAGAGTTATAATAGTAGTGTTAGGGGGCTGTTAAAATATGATAAATTTGATTGGGGCATCTCAAAATTTGTATGGCGGACTAAAAGGATATCAAAACAATGCATCTTCATTTGGCTCAATGCGGAATGAACTGCTGAAAAAATACAAAGAAGAACAATATCAAGATATTTTTGAACACGAAAAAGCCCATAAAGATGCTGCAGGAGATTTAGGCGGACCGATAGTAATAGAAAATAATGCACAGGGTATTCCTGTAGCAGGGCATGTTGATATAAAAATGCCCGTTTTAAATAAAGAAAACCCTGATGAAACAATAAAACACGCAGAAACCGTAATAGATTCCGCAATGGCACCTGATGATCCGTCTGCACAAGATTATAGAGTCGCAAACGAAGCAAAAAGCATAAAATCCCAAGCAGAAAACGAAAAAAACAAATCAGGTAAAGATGATTTTTCTCCGCAAATCGGTAAAAGTTTAAATTTTATTGCGTAATTTTTGATTTTAATATTAATCAAATCTTACAGGCATTCAAAATACCATTAATTTTGAATGCTTTTAGGTTAAAGTTCTTTGTTTAATGTATTTATAATCACAATGTATATTTTCTATTTGATATTAAAAAGTTGAGTTGGGTCTAATTTGAATTGTAGCATATTTGCAGTATCTCTACCGCCATCGCCGCCTTTTCTCTGCATTGTAACGTTTCCGATATATATTGAACCTTTAGGACTGATTTTTACTTCTCCGGTTGAATAGTGTTGTAATGCTTCATTTATATTTACCAATATCCAGCGGGCATTATTATCAAGTTTTTGAGCTACTAAAATCCATTCAGCACTAAATTGCCCACGTCCTTTAATTATATCACTTAATATTAATGTTTTATTATTTGAAAGCCACTTCAATAATATTTTTTGCTCATTTTCCGAAAATTCATTAATAAACATTCTTCGAGCATCTCTTACATTGTTTTTATATGGTTTAATTTCACCGGTATAATATTGTAATAATTTATAAATATTATCAGGAATATTCCACATTTCTTTATAATGAGATAGCCAACGTTTATCAACTTGATTGAACCCCTTTTTAATAGATACTAATTTAACTTGTATATTTTCAGTATCTATTGCCAATTTTAATTTTATCTGCACTTGAACATTTACATCAGCCTTATAACCGTGCAATACAATAGCCTTAACATACTCAATTTCATTCAACTTATATTGCATTATTGATAACCATTGTTTTGCTTCGTTATCGTGCTGCCAGTTATTAAACTTATCACATATATTTTGTTCGTTCTTAAATCCTTCTTTAGCAGTTTGAGAACCTTTTTGAACCAAATCCACTCTGTAAATTTTCCTCCATACAATCAAGTAAACTTTCGCCAATAGCACGTATAACATTTACTGTCATTGCATTACCGGTTTGTGCCAGTAACTTTGAATTATTTATATTCATAGCTTTCATAACATATTTTCTAGGAAAACCCTGTAGTAATAATGATTCTAATCCTGAGAGTTTATGTAATTTACCGTTTCGTACGTACAAAATGCCATGTCTGCCTGTCCTTAAAGTTGGACATTTATCATTATATACTCTTAAATCAGATTGCCTTGTATCTATAACAGCATATTCTTGTTTTAAAATTTCATTTATATCAACTCTATCCTTATTATACTTATTTGATAAGTATCTTTGAAATGCAGGGTGATTAATATCAAGAATATCATTATTGTTTGATAATAAAAAATTCTTAATACTTACTTGTTTTATAGGATTAGGAAAAATAAAAGGTTTATTGTATAAATCTTTTCTTATGCCAACAAAATAAATACGCTCTCTTAATTGGGGTACACCATAGTCAATGCTATTTAATATCTTATATGAAACCTCATAGCCCGCATTATTCAATAACTCTATAATTGCATTTAATGTTCTTCCTCTATCGTGATTAACTAATCCTTTAACATTTTCGAATATAAAGTATGGTACATTTTTATTTATTAATATATCTCTCAAATGATATATTATTTGTCCCCTTTCATCATTAAAGCCTTCTCTTTTTCCAACAATGGAAAATGTCTGACAAGGAAAACCCGCAATTAAAATATCACTTTCAGGAATTTTATTAAAATCAAGTTTAGTTAAATCCCCTAAATTACGCTTGTCATTGAAAAAAACTTGATAGGTATAATCTGTATCAGGATTAATTTCACTATGAGCGACACAAGTTAGTCCCAGTAATTCTAAACCTAATCTTCCGGCACCTATTCCTGAACAAAAATCTATAAATTTTAATTTTTTGTATGCCGCATCCCTCATCATAAAACTCCCATTTGATACTATCATAAAAGTACAACAAGTGCAAAATATAGAAAATTGAATTCATTAAAAATAAATTAAATAGTTTTGTCCTAATATTGAAGTCTTGACATAATAAATATTATTTAATATTATCTATAATAAAATTGAAGTATAACTTCAATTTTTTATATAAATATACGAAGTAATATTTATAGTAATAGAAAATCTATATTTACGTAGCAAACTTCTTATCTGTTAAAGATAAGAAAAAGCGGGATTATTTGAATTATAATCTCGCCTTTTTTTATTAATATTTTATCTGTTTTATTTTTTTATAGCACAAAATGGTACATTTCTTTTTTGCAATTCTTTCTGTTTTTTCCAAAATGCTTTTTGAACTTTTTTAGCACATTTATAACAATATCTGCATTTCACTCCGCATTGTGATGCACACAAATGCCCGTATTTTTGGAAATGTTTTATATTTGGCAAGTATTTTTTTATTTCATCAACACTGAACGTTATATTTTTATTTGTGCAAATATAGTTATTAAAATATCTCAGTGGTAATTTTTTTATATTATTAATATTGTCTATGCCTTTTAAATATGCATAATAGTATTCCAAATATTCACCGGTACTGAATATATCGGTATTTCTTCCTACAAATTTAAATTTATTTATTCCTATTTGTGAATATTTTTCTATTTCCCAAGGATAAATAATGTTACATTTACATAAATACTCAAATTCATTTTTACAGAGGATTTGATTGCATTTTTGTACAAAAAAATCAATATTAAAGATATTTTTATTATTAGGTTTATTTTTAAATTCGGTAATAAAAAGATTATGTGAATTTCTTATCGGACAATTAGGTATACATCCTTCATTAATCATTATTTCTATATTGATATTTTTAAATTTATTTTTAGCATTTTTTAAAAATTTAAAATTTTTATTCAAATCAAAAGCAGGTACGAATTCCTTAATATTTTTAAACATAAAAAATAAATTAGAATATTCGTTTATAGTTTTCATTTCAGACGATGTCGAAAGATATAATTCAAAATTTGAATAATTTTTATTTAAATATTCAATCAATTGCGGATTACAAACTCTGACTTTATTACAACCGATATTTAAGAGCTTGTTAAGTAAACTGTCCAATTTTTCCAAACGCTCATTAATGTTATCGTTTTCAGGATTATAAATTTTGGGGGAATTTAATAAATATATAAATTCAAAACCTTTATTGCAACTATGAAGAATTAGTTGTTTCCAATAATTAAAATCCGTATTGTTTCTTGTAATAAATCGGGATTGTTCAAATCCTGTACAATCACTACAATTAGAAGGTAAAGCAAAATATAATGTCCTGATTTTACTTTTTTCTATTTGTTTATTTATATCAAGAAGTTTGTTGATGTGTTCTATAGTGTAAGGCATAGGTGCACTAAATTGATACATCTTGTACATATTTTCCTTTATTTAATCATAAGTTATATCACAATGATTAGCTGTATAACCTTCAGTAGCTAAACTGCCCCAGCATTGAGCTCCGACTGCCATGCAAATTGGTTTACACCCTTCCGGTTTACCTGAATATGGTGAATATTTTGCATTAATAGGGGTTGAACCACTGGTTCCAAAGCAGGTTGTATACCATTCACCCGATGTACCATAATGGGTACATCCGCTTAAAACTCCGTCTTTTACACAATTACAATAATAATATGCAACAAATCCCGGATTTTCTAATATTTCATTATATTCTTTTATTATTTCTTCTTGTGATAATTTTTCTATATTATCGTAATTCATTTTATATCTCCTAAATTTATTAATTTTCCAAGTTCTATATCTTTTTTTAACGGACAAAAACCGGAATGAGGAGTAAATGTCAATTCTTCAAAATACAATTTATCCTCATAAATCATAAAATCAACACGTACAAACAAAAAGTTTTCAGACAATTTTTCGCTTAATTTTAATGATAAAACAAATATTTGATTTAAAAAGTTATTATTAAAATCAGTATTTAATATTTTATCATCTTTTATAAGATTTAAATTTTTATCATAAAAAGAAGTTTTATTTGTCTTATTTTCAAAGTATATTAAAAACTCCGGCTTGCCAGAAAAACAGTGAACATGGATTTCATTACATGGAATATTTATTTCATTTCTCATTAAAGGCTCAATTAATATTTTGGGGTCTATGCCGTCTTGACATCCCTTTCTCTCGGGCAAGTTGTTCACTTCGGACTTTGTCCTGTCGTTCACATTGCCCTCACTTAATCGAGTTCGCAC
>CAJONH010000105.1 GCA_905235825.1 Candidatus Gastranaerophilales bacterium | reverse complement strand
TTACATCTTTTTTTATCTATAATCCAACTTCCAAAACCTTGTCTGCGTGGACTAAAGTCCACCCTACTGCTGCTATTTTTAAAATCAAATTTCAACGGCAGTTTTTCTCCTGTATTAAGATAAAACAGCTTAGCTAAATACTTAGGGTATTCCTTCTCATCTAAATTTTTGAGGAAATAGTAATCCCATGGCGGATTACCAATTCCGTCTTGAAATTTCATCATACTATATTTACCTTTTAAAAATTACTATCAAATAGCAATTTTTTATAACTTTTATGTAGTAGCACAATAATTATATACTATTAAACTATATAAATCAATACAAAAAATATTATTTAATACTATTAAATTTTATTTAAAGTTTAACGATAATAAAAGACAAATGAGCAATATAAAAAAACAATTAGGACAGCGAATAAAAGAAATACGAAAATCTAAAAATATAACACAGGAACAACTGGCAGAGAAAGTCGGGATAGGAACTGCAAATATAAGTTATATTGAAACCGGTAAATTTGCACCAACTATTGAGAATTTTGAAAAAATTGCACAGGTGTTGGAAGTTCAGCCCTATGAGCTATATATGTTTCCCGCACAAAAAACACGTGAAGATATGATAAAAGAGCTTTTTCCTGCATTGGAAAAAGATGAAAAATTACTTAATTTAATTTACAAATTTTATATAACATTAAAACAATAATTAAAATTTAGGCAGCAGGATATGCTTTAGCCTGCTAAAATTTATGGTTTTATTGTTCGGTAGACTAAAGTCTACCCTGCCCACTTACAAAACGACAATTTTGAAAAATATTATTCCAAAACTATAAATTTATCAAAACCAACCATTTTAAGTGTTTTTGTTAATTCATACGAAGCACCGGTAATTTTTAGTACACCGTCTTTTGCTTCCAGTTCCTTGTATAACTCTAAAACAACCCTTAACCCGATACTTGAAATATATGTGATTTCCGAAAAATCTAAAATTAACTCTTTTATATCCTCATCATAATCTAAAATAGCATCTTTAATTGTCGTACCATATTCAACAGCAGTTTCTAAATTTATTTGACCGGCAGCCTTTGCTACCATTGTATAAATGCCCCTATAACTTATTGAAATGTCCATAAAATTCTCCTATACAATTTTATTTTATCATTATTTGTTTATTTTGTACATAAATACAGCTTAATTCATGAAAAAATATAGTGAATATCAACTTAATTCTGCCCTGAAAACTCAAGGTTAATACTGGTTTTGCGGAAAATCGCACTCAAAAAGCCGCTGCAAAAAGTCCTGTAAAATATAAAAAACATCACCTGATTTAGGTGATGTTTTTTTAGTTTAAATAAATATTATCTATACCGCTGTTAATTTAGCTTCATTTTCAAGTTTTAAAGTTTCCGTTGTTATATCGCAAACACTTGAAGGGCCAAAGTATTGAATTGAACCGGGGAAAATATATCTGTCATTTAAAGCCCAGTCTTCTCTATTTTGTTCAAGTACTTTAAATACCGGCCCGTCTAATTCTACAAGTGCTTTTTTAATAACAGGTTTAAATGCACCGTGTCTTTTTTCCATATTCATCATCATTGTTAAAGGAACACCGCCAGCGACCCAATCTTTAGCAGGAGATGAAAGATTTTTAACCGATGATAAATATCCGGTTAAACCGAATTTCATTAAAGCAAATGCATTAAATCCCAGAGAATAGCAGTAATCTGAATCAAAGTTTGAAGGGAATGCACATCTTCCTTCATAACCGAAGAAATGGCATTGAGCAGAGAATTTACCGTTATATTTTCCTGATTTTTTCATTTCTGATAATTTTGCATTAACCATTTCAATTAATAATTTTTCGGTTTCAATTTTAGATACCTGTACATTTCCGTGAGGATCTCTATCCATTAATAATTGCTGCTTAATCATAACAGGTAATGATGCAAATACTTCCGCATTTTCACTGCTTAATTTACCTTTAATTATTTCAAATTTTTTGTTTTCATCAGCATTTTTGTATGCGGAATCATTTTCAAGAACGGCAAGAGTATCATTTAAACTTGCAATCATTGATTTAATTTCGGGAATAAATTCAATTAAGCCTTCGGGAATTAATGCTATACCGAAATTTTTACCCATATCGGCACGTTTAGCAACAATATCAGCCATATAATCCACAATTTGTTTTAATGACATTTTCTTTTCTTCAACTTCTTCCGAAATTAAAGTAATATTGGGTTGTGTTTGAAGTGCGACTTCCAAGCCTACGTGTGTAGCACTTCTTCCCATTAATTTAATAAAATGCCAATATTTCTTAGCCGAATTAGCATCTCTTAAAATATTACCGATTAATTCCGCATAAGTTTTTGTAGCAGTATCAAAACCGAAAGAAATTTCAATCTGGTCATTTTTTAAATCGCCGTCAATTGTTTTCGGACATCCTATAACCTGAATACCTGCGTTATTTTTAACAAACCATTCGGCAAGCATAGCAGCGTTAGTATTAGAATCATCGCCACCGATAATTACGACCCCCGTTATACCTAAATCTTTACAAACTTTTAATGATTTTTGGAATTGTTCTTCCGTTTCAAGTTTTGTTCTACCGCTTCCAATGATATCAAAACCGCCTGTATTTCTGTATGCATTGATTTTTTCATCGGTAAATTCAATGTATTCTCCGTCTATAATACCTGAAGGACCGCCTAAAAAACCGTATAATTTATTTTTCGGATTTGCTTGTTTTAGTGCATCGTATAAACCAGCAATAACGTTATGTCCGCCGGGAGCCTGACCGCCAGAGAGTATAACACCAATATTTTTTTGTTCGCTTGAAGAAGTTTTAGATGATGATTTAAAAGTAACAACAGGTTTACCATAAGTATTTTTAAAAAGTTCCTTAATTTGTTCCTGATCTTTTACACTTTGAGTTTTATTACCTTCAACAAGTTCTAAACTGTTAATACCGCCTGATAAAGAAGAAGGCAGTTTAGGCTGATATTTCAATCTTTCTGTTTGAAGTGGCGAAAGTTCTTTCATTTATTACTCCATTCTTTTTATATTCTTAACATATCATATTTTAGCACAAAACCTAAAAAACGATATCTGTTACAAATGGAACTTATAAAACATACTTACAAATTTTATTTACTGTAGCGATTAAAAAGAATAGATGATATAATTTTTTTATGGAAATGAAAATTGCAGCGATATTTTCAATACTTTCAAACAGCGTTATAATAGTTCTGAAAATTATTGCAGGTGTAGTGTCAGGCAGTATAAGCATAATATCGGAAGCTATTCATTCAGGTGCGGATTTATTTGCTTCTTTATTAACTTTTTTTGCCGTATCAAAGGCAAATGAGCCTGCTGATAAAGAGCATCCTTTCGGACATGGCAAATATGAAGATATGTCGGGCTTTATTGAAGGCGGATTAATTGTGTTTGCAGGTCTATATATAATATCGGAATCAATAAAAAAACTGTTTTTAGGTTTCGATTTAAAAAGCGAACCCGATTTAGGCATATATGTAATGGCTTGCTCTGTAATTTTAAATCTTATCGTAAGCAGTTATCTGTTTTATATAGCAAAAAAACGTGATTCGGTATCTTTATATGCGGATGCACAACATTTAAGAATGGATGTAATTTCATCCTTCGGTGTTTTATGCGGACTGCTAATAATTAAATATACGGGTTTTTCCGTTATTGATCCTGTTATAGGTATATTAATTGCGTGTATAATAGTAAAAACCGGAATTAAAATAAATAAAAATGCTATGAATGATTTATTAGACGGTTCTTTACCGCAGGATGATATAAACAAAATAGAAAAAATATTAAATGAAGCAGAGGGAATAAAAGGATACAAGAATTTAAAATGCAGACGAATTGGCAGATGCAAAGATATAGAAACAACAGTTCTCTTTAATCCGGATTTAAAAATAAGTGAATGTCATTTTATTTGCGACAACATTGAAGAAAAAATTAATAATGAATTTAATCAGACGAGAATAATGATACATTGCGAGCCTTATAATGAAAATAAAAACGAGTTATTGAAAAAATAGATTTATGGTATAAAATAAAACAATAAGGAGAGGTGTCCGAGCGGTTTAAGGTGCAAATCTCGAAAATTTGTGAAGGGGTAACTCTTCCGAGGGTTCGAATCCCTCCCTCTCCGTTTTTAACAAAAGAACCTAAAAAGGCTCTTTTTTAGTGGGTATAGGTTTGTAATATTTTTACAGGACATTTTGTTTCGGCTTTTTTTGTGGCTTGACTAGGTAAAACAGGCATGGTGTTTGAGTTTTCAAGGTCGGAAGTAAGTTGATATTTGCTTTTTAAAAAGTCCGATATATGGAATTTGTGTCCGGTTTTGTCCTATACTATGACAAAAAATTTTTGAAAAGTGGTAACAAATCAAGCAAACGGCGTGAATCGAAAGAGGACAAAATAAATTAATTTTTTTCTAATGCTTTAGCTATAATATCTTCAATTTCTTTAGTAATCGAACGTCTGTTTTCTTT
>CAJONH010000104.1 GCA_905235825.1 Candidatus Gastranaerophilales bacterium | reverse complement strand
GTGTGAACGAAATTTGGGAGTGGTGACTTTAAAAAGTGAGCACTTTGCCGGCGGGGTTGACACGGCGGCAGAGTGCGAAACCAGATTGGTTCCGTTTTTTATATTATTTGATTTATTTAATATTGATATATTTTATATATATTAATATTAAGTTTTGTAAAGCGGAAAATTCTTTTATTTCACTGTTTTCAAAGATTATAGTGTATTTTTAGAAAAAATACGCAATTTTGAATATTATATATACTTTATATATATGAAAGGAATAATTATCGGGGAATTATAAATGACAAGTTTGGGTGATTATTTACAACTAAGAAATGCGTCAAGTACTTCAGGTGTACAAGGGACTCAATCTTCAGGCGGAGCAAGAAGAGCGTCAGGTGCTGCCGCAAGTAATCCGTCTGTATTTATGGGAAAAACGGGTGCAACAGGAGGTGTTGGCGATAATTTATCCATAACCGGTTCTTCAAGAACTCCCGAACAAATTCAAGCAGAAATTGATGAATTAACAAAACAAAAAGAAGCTAATACAACAAAAATTAATAATTTAAAATCCGAAATAGAAACTTTAAAAAGCGAGCTTGAAGCTAATAAAGCAGAAATTCAAAGAAAAGAACAGGAAGCTGCTCAGAAAAGACAACAGGCCGCTCAAAAACAGCAAGAAGCTCAACAACAACAGGAAAATGCAAAAAACAATTTTCAACAGCAATCAGAACAAATAGCCCAAGCAGAAATTCAAAAATATAATGAAGCTAATCAAAACGGTCAGGGAATGACCAAAGAAGAACTTAGTGCAAATATTGCAAAGGCACTTCCTCAAGTTGCGGGTTTAGATAATGCACAAAGTGCCGCACAAGCTGCTACTGATTTAGATTCGGAAGCTGACAGTTTAGATATTGAAATATCAAACTTAAAAACACGTAATTCTGATTTAAGCGGTCAAATTAACGTTAAAGAGCTGGAAGTTAAAGACCTTGAGGAAGAAAATGAAGCAATTGATGCAAGACTTGGTGAATTGCAAGAGGAATTGGCAAATGCCCAAACACAAAGCAGCGGAAACGGTCAGGGCGGTTCAAACAGTGCAGGGACAGGCGATCCTATAGGATTTGAAGTCGACGGTGAAATGTATGAATTTATAGTAGATGACGGTGCTTTTGATGAAACCTCCGATTTCTTAGGCTACGAAGACCAATGGGCAGCTATGGAAAAATTGGATGCTGACAGTAATGGAACGGTCGATATTAAAGAACTTCAAGCAGGTAATATAAAACTTGTTAATACAAAAGGTGAAGTTGCTGATATTGAAAAATTATTCGGCAGTGAATTTTCTGTTGATTTAAATTCTTATGATAAAAACGGACAATATGATATAGATTCAGGCGACCATGACGGGGATGGTATTGCAAATCAACAATTGCTCGGTACTTTTAATGTAAATCTCGGTAATAATAAAACGGTTACAGGTAGAAATACATTGGATGATACCAAATGGCTGAGTGAACAATTTGGAATTAAAAACAGCTCAAGTTCCGTAAGTTCTCCTTTTGGCAAAGTGTCTTCGACAAATAATGCAGTCGACAACTCTAATACAAGTAATTCAAATAATATATTCTCACAAACAAAACAGCAATCCGTAAAAGGTGAAGATGCAAGTGTTGCAAGAACAGAAGCAGAAATTGAAGAAATTAAAAATGAAACTATAACAAATGCAGTTAATTCTGTTGAAGAAGATGACAAAAATAAAGATGACGATAAAAAGAAACTGCAAACAAATCCTTTTGGCTATTTTAATAATTAAGGAACAGGGTCATATCCTCCCGGATTAAAAGGATGACATCTGCATATTCTTTTAATCCCAAGCCACATTCCTTTTATAATTCCGTATTTTATTATTGCTTGTTTCGTGTATTCACTGCATGTCGGATAAAATCTGCATACAGGCGGTTTCATTTTGGAGAAAAACTGATATATATTTATTAGTTTTATAAATATTTTTTTAAGCATTTTCTTTTTCGTTTTGTTTCAAATTAGAATATTTTATTAAACAATATATCTTTCCCGAACTCAATAAAATATGCTTAATTTCGCTTTCTTCAACTTTAAACATATCTCTTATTTCAACTACAACGTAAGTATCAGGATTATTTTCCAAATATTCTTTTAACTTTTCAACTCCCTGTCTTTCTATAAATTGAACAGGTTTATCATAATAATATTCAAGACTGTATTTTTTTGATGAAATATAAGCCGTAATAGGAGCATCATCTTTATTTGCTATGGCAGCAAATGAAATAAGGTCATTTTCTCCTCTGTTAATACTGATAAAATTAAAAATGCTGGGAGTAATTACAAAAGACAGACTTATCATTAGTATTACATTAGCTGCAAAAGGAACTTTTTTACCTTCTACAATTACTGAAAATATACCCATTACAGGAATAGCAAAAAAGATAATTATAAGGGGGATTAAAAGATGATTTAATCCTTGAAACAGAAGCCGGTTGAGAATATTATGTCCGAATAATCCTATTAATGAAAACATAATCATTATAAGATTAGGTATTATAGTTGAAAAGAAAATACTTTTACGATGTTTTACCATTATAATGTATTCATACCAATAATGTCCTGAAATACAAGCTGCCGGAAAGATTAAAAACAGCGTTAAAAATTTATATTTTGCACCGAAAAAAAATGCTGCAATAAAACTGATAAAAAATATGATTGTACTTAATGAAATAAACTTATCGGTTCTTTTTAATTTGTTCCATTTAGATTTTAGTTTATCCTGCGAATTATCTTTAAAATATGAAATAATTGAATGATATATATTATTACTTCTGTATCCTAAAACCCATAAAAACGAAAAAATCCAGGGGGAAAACCCAAGAACAAAATACCATAGCATTTCTGCCATTTCTTTAAGCCCTGAATATTTAAAGATATTATAAGCATCCAAAAATTTTTTTAAATAAAACCAAAATCCGTATCCGCAAAACATGAATATATACCACGGAAGAACTGCAATAAAGAAGGCAATTAAACCGGGGAATAAGTTTTTAGGCTTTATTAATTCTTTTAAATCGCCTGTAAATACATACATAAAAATCATTGAAATTAAAGGAAGCAGCCCGAATAAACCGCCTGTTAATACGGCAAAAGCACTAAACAGATACACTGCAAACAGCATTTTAGATTTATCTTCGTGTTTTGAAAAAATAGCTGAATACCCAAATAATAAAGCTGCCATTGAAAGCACAACAAAAAGCATGTCAGGAGTGGAAAATCTGGAATAAATCATAATTCCTAAGCTGCTTGCAAACATTATTGAAATTATTAATGCGTGTATTCTTGATAAAATTGGTTTTATTGTAAAATACAAGCCGAAAATGCCGCCGATTACAGCTAAAGATATAGGAAGCCTTACTGTTTCCTGACTTATTTTTCCAAAAATTACACAAGAAAAATTTACAATCCAAAAATATAACGGTGATAGGTCAAAGAAAATTTCGTTTCCGAGTCTTATATGTACCCAGTTATTATTATTAAGCATATCTTTTGCTATAGTTACAAATTTTGTTTCGCTGTTGTCAACAAAATTATATCCCGACATGTTAATAATAAAGACTAAAATTCCTATTGCGGTAAGAGTTAAGACACATATTAAATTCTTATCATTCATCCATTTGTTTAAATATTTATATATATATTCCAAATTTTTACTTCCTGTTTAGTTACTTGTTATATAAAACTCAACAATATATCAATTACACTCAGCTTTATACTCATTGTAACAGATTAAATCTTTTTTGTCTTCATCAAAATAGTCGGTTGAAATCATAACAAGCCAATTTTCTTCCAAAGAAGAAGATGTATTTAGTTTATCGGGAGTTTCAAGAAATATATTATTAATTGCAATAATTGTACCTGTTACGGGCATAAACAGTTCTGAAGCAGCATTTTGAGATTCAATATACGCAAAAATTTCACCTTTTGTATATGTTTCACCTATTTCCGGCAATTGAACCGATTGTATTTTACCTAATTTAGTAATCAATATATCAGTTACACCTATAAAATATGAATTATTTTTTGAGTAAATAAACTCATGTGTTTTACTGCAAAAAATTTCGCTGTTTGTCATTAGAAATCCTATTTTGAACAAATTACTCTTGCTGCGTGGATACCTGATGCGGAGGCTTGAATTAATCCTCTTGTAACACCTGCACCGTCACCTATTGCATATAAATTTTTTACGCCTTCGGTTTCAAGGTCATTTGTAAGTTTTACTCTGCCTGAATAGAATTTTACTTCTATACCATACAATAATGTATATCTTGAAGCAGTTCCGGGGGCAATTTTATCGAGTGCATAAAGCATTTCAATTATTGCCGTCATTTGTCTGTATGGAAGAACCAAACTTAAATCTCCGGGAGTCGCACAGGATAAAGTCGGTGTTATTGTACTGCTTTTAATTCGTTCGGGAGTAGAGCGTCTTCCGTCCAATAAATCTCCGAAACGTTGGACGAGTACACCGCCCGCAAGCATATTAGCGAGTCTTGCAACATGCTGACCGTATGCAATCGGTTCTTTAAAAGGTTCCGTAAATTTTTCCGATACCAAAAGTGCAAAATTGGTATTTGAAGTTCTGAAGTTAGCATAACTGTGTCCGTTTACGGTTGATATACCCGAATAATTTTCGGTTACGACTTCTCCGTAAGGGTTCATACAAAAAGTTCTTACCTCATCACCAAAAGTAGGTGAATGATATATCAGTTTTGATTCATACAATTTTTCGGTAATAGGTTCAAATACGGGAGCAGGAAGCTCAACTCTGACACCTACATCCACTGCATTATTCACCATACCGATTTTATTTTTTGAAAATTCTTTTGTTAACCAATCGGCACCTTCTCTGCCCGGAGCTATAATTATATGTTCTGCTTCGATTTTTTGATTATCTTTTGTTATAAAACCTTTAACACTGCCGTTTTCAACAATTAATTTATCGGCAATGGTATCATAAAGAATTGTAATTCTTTCACTTAAATAGTCCTGCATGTTTTTAAGAACATTAAGACTTCTTTCTGTTCCCAGATGCCTTACGGGAGAATGAACCAGCTTTAATTCAGCCAAAACAGCCTGTCTTTCAATATCGGCGAAGTCTTCTTTATTTGTACCGAAAACTTCATCGGTTGCACCGAATTTTAAATAGATATCATCCGTATATTTAATAAGTTCTTCGACTGATTTACGGGGCATATAGTCTGTTAAATGACCGCCGACATCAGGGGTCAGTGTCAATTTTCCGTCCGAGAATGCACCTGCTCCGCCCCATCCGCAAAGAAGTCCGCATTTTTTGCAGGTAGGACATTTTTCATAACCTTCTCTTAATAAGCATTTTCTTTTTTCTATTTGGACACCCTTTTCAACCAAAACCACTTTCCATTCCGGTTTCAATTTCATTAATTCCAGTGCCGCAAAAATTCCGGCAGGCCCGCCGCCTACAATTGCTACATTATACATGTTTTCTCCTGCATTTTCTCAAACATATAAATTTTATCTTAAAAAACTTTTATTTTAAATAAATATTACATAATAATATACAATTTTACACAAATCTGTAATTATATGTTATTATTGATTTTTTTATCTTTTTCAGCAGCAACAGGGCAGACTAAAATCTGCCCTGCATGTGAAAAAAAAGTCGGATGATATTATACGGAAGTTTTTATATCTTTTTCAATAGCTTCAAGAGCTTCTCTCAGTTTGGATTTATCTTTACCTGCACCCTGTGCATATTGAGGACGACCTCCGCCTTTTCCGCCCGTTATAGATGCGAGTTTATTTACTATTTGACCTGCATTTATACCTTTCTTTACAAATTCATCACTTACTTTGACAACATAAGTAATTTTATCTTCATCAACACTTGCAAGTACAATAATACTTTCTCCGAGTTTTGATGCCATCATTTCACTTCCGAATTTTACAAGATTTGCAGGAAATGCTTCCATTTCACTTATGAAAAGTTTTCCGTCTTTTATATCCTGAGCTTTTGATATAAATGATTGAAATTTTGTTTTAGCCTGTTCCGCTTTCAGATTTTCAATTTCTGTCTGCATATTTTTATTATCGACAACTAATTTTGTAATTCTCTCACCGAGTTCATTAACCGGAACTTTAAATGCGTGTGCCATTTTATCAATCATATCGGCTTTATCGCTTAAAAATTTGAAAGCACTATTGCCGCAAACAGTTTCAATTCTTCTTGTACCTGCTGCAACTGCACTTTCGGAAACAATTTTTGTTAAACGAATTTTTCCTGTTGATAAACAATGTGTACCGCCGCAAAGTTCGGAGGATACATTACCGAATTTAACAACCCTTACATCTTCGTCGTATTTTTCGCCGAATAATGCCATAGCACCCGATTTTTTTGCAACTTCAATGTTCATAACTTCGGTATTTTGTTTTATATCATCATTTATCCACTTATTAATGATTTGTTCGACTTCATTAACTTCCTCTTTAGTCATTGCTCTCGGAAAGGTAAAGTCAAAACGTGTTCTTTGCTCATCCACATAAGAACCTGCCTGATGAACTTCTTCACCCAGCACTTTTCTTAAAGCAGCCTGAACAAGATGTGCATTGGAATGGTGTATTGCTATTTCATTTCTTCTTTCGGTATCAATCTTTGCAAAAACTTCATCGCCGGCTTTTGCCTCACCATTCATCATTTGTACTCTGTGTACGAATAATTTATTTACTTTAAAAGTATTTAAAACTTCTGCTTTAAAGTTTTTACCTTCAATTATACCCGTATCACCGACTTGTCCGCCCGATTCCGCATAAAACGGTGTTTTATCAAGCACGATATCAATAAAATCGCCTGCTTCAATAACGGCAATTATTTTTGCATTATTTTCACTATCTTTATATCCTGTAAAGTTTGTTGGACCGAATTTATTTTCAACTTCAACATATACAAGGTCATCTGTCAGACTGATTTTATGAGCAGCAGCTTTTGCCCGCTCCTTCTGTTTTTTCATCTCATCATTGAAACCGTCTTTATCAACCGTTACACCTTTTTCAGCTGCAATTTCCATTGTTAATTCAAGCGGAAATCCGAAAGTATCATACAGTTTAAATGCATTTTCTCCGTCAATAACTTTAGAATTCTGCATTAAATCTTCGAGAAGTTTGTAACCTCTGTCCAAAGTTATTTTAAATCTTTCTTCTTCCGTTTTTATAACTGTTTTAATTTTATCCGCATTTTTAGCTAAATCAGGATATTGTTCTTTGTATAATTCTATTACGGTATCAACGATATCGCTTAGAAAAGGAAGCTCCAGACCTAAAATCTTACCGTGACGCAACGCACGCCTTAAAATCATTCTTAATACGTAGCTTCTTCCTTCATTACCGGGGGTAACTCCGTCATTAATCAAAAAGGTTACACATCTTGCATGGTCGGTTATAATTCTTAAAGAAATATCCGTTTTGGGACTTTGTTTATATTGAACGTTAGACATTTGAGAAACCTTTTGCAAAATAGGATATAATAAGTCGGTTTCAAAAGTAGATTCTTTACCCTGCACAACCATTGCAATACGCTCTAAACCCATGCCGGTATCTACGTTTTTCTTTTTCAGAGGTGAAAAATTACCTTCTTCATCTTGGAATAATTCCGTAAATACCAAATTCCAAATTTCAACCCAGCGGTCGCATTCACAGGTTGCAATAGAACAATCATCGCTGCATTTTAAGTGTTCACCCAAATCGTAGTGAATTTCACTGCAAGGCCCGCACGAACCTGTTGCACCGGGAGGCCCCCAAAAATTATCTTTTTTGCCTTTTCTTATTACACGTTCAGGCGGAATTCCGACATCTTTTGTCCAAATATCAAACGCTTCTTCATCCGATTCATAAATGGTAATCCAAAGTCTTTTGGGGTCTAATTTTAAATAATTGGTAACAAAATCCCAGCTCCACGGGATAACATCTTTTTTATAATAATCTCCGAATGCAAAGTTTCCCAGCATTTCAAAGAAGGTATGATGTCTTGGTGTTCTTCCTACATTTTCGATATCGGAATCTTTACCGCCGGCTCTTGCACATTTCTGGCATGAAACCGCACGGGGCGGATTATAAGGCGGTTTTTCAAGCCCTAAATAATATGGCATAAATTGAACCATGCCGGCCGTCGTAAGCAAAATTGTCGGGTTATCCGGCACTAAGGACGAGCTTTTAACGCGTGTTGAATTATGTTTTTTTTCAAAAAAATTCAAAAACATTTCTCTAATTTCAGCTGAAGTTTTCATTTTTAAAACCTTTTTCAAATACAAATCAATAATACCATGAAAAATATTCAGCGTGTAGCTATTTAAGGGTTGTTAATTTATATTCAAGTTTGTCGCCAAAAGCCTTATTTAAAAGGGATTCAAGCTCAGAACTTGGGTTTACCCAAAGTTTTTTGCCCGCCAAAATTTGAACCCTCTTGTCTTCGTTTTGGCTTTCCGGATCTTCAAAATCAATTACCACTGGCGATTCCCCGCTATATTTTGCCAAAAGTTCTTTTAAATATGCGTTTTCTTCAAATTCAAAATGTTTCAACATTTTTAAAGTAACAAGGTTAACGTTTTGAATTGGCCGAACTTCATCCACAATAAGGTTAATTTCATCCCCGTCGCGCGAGTTTACTTTCGCCGTTAAAATAACTTTTTCATCGTTAACTAACATCTGGCCATATTTTTCAGTAATCCTTGGGAAAGAAACAAATTCAATTCTGCCCCCGGATAAATCTTCAACTGTGCCAATTTTAAGCACCTTTGAAGGGTCTTTTCTTGTAGGCTTTGTTACAACCGAAGACAAAAGCCCACAAATAGTAACCGC
>CAJONH010000103.1 GCA_905235825.1 Candidatus Gastranaerophilales bacterium | reverse complement strand
TACATTTATTCCCGTTTCTTGCGGCATTAACACCAAAAATCTTCCGGGTAAACTTATCATTGTTGATACTCTTGGCCCTTTGTGACCTACAGGTTCTTTAACTACCTGAACTATTATTTTTTGCTTGGGTGATAATTTTTCTTTTAAAGTACCTTTACCAATTGCATCATCTGCATGCAAAAAACCCATTTTATCGTAGCCGACATTTACAAATGCTGCATCTATACTGGGTAAAATATTATCTACAGTTGCGAGATATACATCATTCATAAGCATATCGCCTCTATGAATGTAAAATTCGCAAACTTTCCCGTCTTCTATTACTGCTGCTATGTTATCTCTTTCTGCAACTACTATTGCCTTTGACATAAAACTTTCCTTCTCATTTTTACAACCTGTTCATATCTTTGTCGTAAAAAGCAACTCTGACTATTCTAAAATTAATATCCGGAAGAAAATATTTAATTACATCATCGGGTTTTACGGATGGCATTTCCTGCGATTGTCCCGTCTTTAGAATTAAATTCAGCTTATTCTCCGAGCATTCTGCCGATTTTATCGACGGTGCGATATTTACAAGTTTCTTTACACCTTTTTTATTTATCTTCTCTATTATTACTTCATCAGAAGAAGATATTCTGTTTTTAATATACAACAAATCTTCATTTTTTAAAATACCTTTTTCCAAAGGTTCAAAAGAGTACAATGCCCATTGTACCAAAATATCAATAGCCGTAGTGGTTTTATCGATTTTTTTTGCCGCTGATACATGTATATTTTCGGGTAGTACATTGTTTAATTTCTTAACAAGTTCATTTTCCGTTATATCGTCATATATTTCTATATCAATCAACTCACATTTACTTTCAACAAAAACGGGCAGAGCAATTCCGAGAGAGAATTTGGGTGTCGGATTAAATCCTTGAGAAAAGCACAAGTCCAAACCTGAACGGTATAGCATTTTCGTGATTGTATTCTGCCAATCAAGATGTGAAATATATTTCATTTCGTTTTCTTTTGTCAGTGTAATTCTATATTTTACGGATTGACGTTCTTTTTGTGCTTCGTTGTTTGATACCGCCGCTTTAAAAGGTTTATCAATACATTTGTGTGTATTTAAATTTTTACATACCCCGCAATTAACGCAGTTAAATTCGCAAGGTGTTATGTTTTCGGCATTCATTGCATTGGTGTATTGTTCTTTTAACCATGCTTTATCCAATCCCGTGTCAATAATATCCCATGGAAGCTCATCATCAAGTTCAAAAGTCTTTTGAGCTTCTTCATCTAAGTCAAAACCGCACTCATGTGCAGTTTCTTCCCAAAGATTTTTATCGATATTTTCATCCCATGTTGAAAGATAAACACCTTTTTTGTGTAATGCCATTATGAAATCGTTATATTTTTCATCCGCACGTGACATCGCACATTCCGTTTTTGATGTAAAACTGTTGTGATAGTTTATTTTTACACCTTTTATACTTTTTGTCCGTTCAAGAAGGTATTTTATTTTTTCATTTATAATTTCTCTTGAATTTTGACCGCACCATTGAAACGGAGTAAAAGGCTTCGGAACAAATATCGAAAGTGTACATGTTATATTTAATCCGTCACGAAGCTGCAATTCTTGTTTTAAAAGTTTTGATTTATAACGAATTTTTTTTAACAGTTCAGCCATTTCATCTATGTCGTCATAAGTTTCCGTCGGAAGTCCTATCATAAAATATAATTTTATGTGGCTTGCACCTGTTTTATAGCAATTTAAAACGGCTTCAATTATTTGTTCTTCCGTTAAATTTTTATTTATGACATTCCGTAATCGCTGACTGCCTGCTTCAGGGGCTAATGTTGCGGTTGTTGAGCGGACTCCTCTTACCAATTCCGCTAATTTAGTGCTGTATCTGTCTATTCTTTGGCTCGGGAGTGAAACCGAAATCTTTTTTTTATTCATATCACAGCTTAAAGTTTCAATTACACTTTCTATATTTTGGTAATCATTTGAAGACAAAGACAAAAGCGAATACTCATTATATCCTGATAGTGCAACAGAGTCTTTTACCATATTTATAATATCTTCAGCCCTGCGTTCTCTTATCGGCAGAGTTACATGCCCTGCCTGACAAAATCGGCACATTCTTCCGCAGCCTCGCCTGATTTCTATAACCGTTCTGTCTTGAACAGCCGAACTATAAGGAACGGGTGCCTTTTGAATACTGTTATCTTTTGAAATATCATAAATTCTTTTTTTTGTTTTCTTCGGAAATTCAGGTGCATATACACCTTCTATTTCAGATAAATTTTTTATGATATCAAGTCTTTTCATTCCCGAATTTTTTAATTTATGATAACGGTTTATTATATCAATTATAACTTCTTCTCCGTCGCCAATCATAAAAATATCAATAAAATTTTGCATTGATTTGGGATTAAAACAGCAAGGCCCGCCTGCCGTAATAATCGGTTCATTCTCTTTTCTTTCTTTTCTTAATTCTGAAATACCCGATAAACGAAGCATTTCCAAAACCGTAGGATATGCCAATTCATATTGAAGCGAAAAACCGATAATATCAAAATCTTTAGGAGAACGTTTTGACTCAAGTGTCGTAATCCCGATATTATTTTTTATTAAAAGCTCCCTGTAATCCGTATCGGGTGCATAAAGCCTGTCTGCCATTAAATCATCATAAGAATTTATTTTTTCATACAGTATTTTTTGACCTAAATTACTTATTGCAATTTCATATTTATCAGGGAAAGCCAGTAAAAATTTTACTTTAGCTGTATTAAAATCCTTATTGCAGCTTAAATATTCATCGCCGACATACTGATAAGGTTTTTTTACATTGTATAAAAGACAATCTCTTTCTGTGTTCATGCCAAATCTTCCGGAATATATTTATCTATGTCTATAATTTGTCCGTAAGTGTTATTATTTTTGAATTCGTTTAAAAAATCCGTTAAAGATGCCTGTGAAACTTTATATTTGTACAAAGCTGTGCAAGGGGAATTTTCTCTCATTACGGTAACAATATAATAAATTTTTTTCGAATATTCAATAAGATACTCTTTACTGAAAAAATTACCGTTTGAATCTTTTGTCAGTTTAACGTATGGAAACCCTTTAAAAAATTTCTCTTTTGCTAAACCGTCGGAACCAAGCGGGGACTTGGTTGAACGTTTAAAAAAATCTATCACATTATCATTGTTATCAGACATATCATTATTGAACAAAATTTATATATATCAGTCAAATTATTTACATTTTTTATCATTTTAGCTTTGCCGGAACAAAAAAATTGCCCGAGCAAATTTCGTGATAAGCCCGAAGGATGTGAACGAAATTTGGAAGTGGTGACTTTAAAAAGTGAGCACTTTGCCGGCGGGGATGACACGGCGGCAAAGTGCGAAACCAGATTAGATATAAAACTTGACAATAACGAAAATTTTTTATATAGTAGTCAGGTAACGTATATATAGTCTTTTGCATATTAACAATTTTATTTTATATCTTGTTCAAGTGCTATATATTAGTTTAATGGCTACGTAAATTATAGAGAAAAATCAGATGTTTAAAATATTCGGTCGGAAAAAATCCGGTTTTGGAATTGGCGAACCGCCTTGGGAATATGACTTTTTGTATAATCTTCCCGAAAGCGAATATCCAAAGTATTTAAAAAAGATTTTCAGATATAG
>CAJONH010000102.1 GCA_905235825.1 Candidatus Gastranaerophilales bacterium | reverse complement strand
TCGAAAAAGCCACTCCGAAGTTCAGCGGTATCGGCTAGAAAGAATTATAAAAATAATGAAAAAAGACTGTCTAACGACAGTCTTTTTTTTACGTGATAAAATTAAATGCATGGATAGTTTAGTAAAATATTTTAAAATTTTATCAGGTATATTTATATTAATGGCATTTTATTGTATCGGACGTGTGATTGTTTATTATACTCACATTTGTATTCCGCCTGCAATATTGGGCCTGATATTTTTTTCCATAGCACTTTCATACGGACTATTAAAAGAAAAATATATAGAATGTGCCTGCAATTTTCTAATAAAAAATATGGCATTGTTTATTGTACCTTTTATGGGCGGTATTCTGCTATATAAACAAGTTTTAATAACAAATTGGTTCGTTATACTAATTGTTATATTTGTAACAACAACATTAACAATAGTATTAACCGGACTTTTTGTTGAATACGGTTTAAAATTTTTAAGACTTCAAAAAATAAGGAAAAAAAATGATTAATTTGTTTGGGTTTATCATTACTATCTTATACTATAAAATAGCCGAAAAATTAAAAAAATTTCCTTTGATTAATAAATTTCCCGTAATTGTTATTGCAGGAATAATGTTGATTGTAACATTAGAGCTATTTAATATTGATTTTTCATTTTACAACGAAAGTGCATCTTATTTAACATTTATGCTTATTCCTTCAACAATTGCACTGGGATATCCCATATATAAAAATTTAAATCTTTTAAAAAGAAATAAAAGAATAATATATACCGCATTCATAATTTCAACAATAATTGCAGTTGTAATGACATATATTACCGCAAAATTATGCCATTCGGAAACTGGTGTAATAGAATCAATGCTTCCAAAATCGGTTACGGCACCTATTGCAATTGAAATTTCAAAAGAAATCGGGGCAATACCGGAACTTACCGTTTGCGTCGTTGTTTTAACGGGAGTTTTTGGCGGAATGTTCGGTCATAAAATATTACAGTTAATAAAAGTCAAAAACGATATTGCAATAGGATTGTCAATAGGGGCAGCAAGTCATATAATCGGTACTGCAAAATGCATAGAAAAAGGAAGAGAAAAACAAATAGTAATGGCATCTGTTGCAATTGTTATTGTCGGAATATTAACAGCAGTCGTCGTGCCTTTATTTATCTTTTTTTTGCATAAATGAATTTGTTAAAACGGCTTAATAATTTTACAAACTGATTTTTTTTTATATAATATAGTTGTTATTAATTAATTGATAAGGGTAACATGAAACAGAAGTATGAGAATATATTTGCTCTTTTAGAGAGAACAACAATTGCAAACCAAAATAAAGTTGCATTGGGAATGAAAACAATGTGGGGATGGAATGAACTCACATATAAAGGTCTCAGTCTTTTATCTACAAGGTTTGCGACATATCTTATAAATGATTTGCAGATACCAAAGGGTGATAAAGTGGCAATTTTATCCGAATCACTTCCCGAATACGGAGTATGCGTATTTGGTGCAGTTCTTGCCGGTGTTACAATGGTTCCTCTCGATAACAAATTAACTATTTATGAGTTGACTTCAATTCTTTCAAGCTGCTTACCTTCTGTTCTTATGACTTCAAACAAAAATTATAAAAAAGCAAAAGAACTTCAAAGTAAAATTCCTTCCATTAGGCATATAATTCTAATGGAAGCATCAGAAAATGTAAATGAGGATACTCCAAGCCTGTATTCTCTGCCTGCTAATTACAAAGCCAAGTGGCGTCGCCGTCCGCTTCATGATACGGCATTTATAATATATACTTCAGGTACAACAGGTGCTCCAAAAGGAGTTCAGACAACATATAAAAACCTGCTTGCACAAATGTATGATATGAAAAGAGTATTTTCTTCAATGATGCCTAAGGATTCAAATATGAGAATGCTTTCAATTTTACCTATGAATCATTTATTTGAACTAACGGTGGGTTTTTTTGCAATGTTAAGCAGCGGATACTCTATTTATTATACAAGCAGTTTAAAGCCTAAAGATGTATTGGAAATAATGCAGGAAAGAAAAATACGATTTATGGTAACAGTTCCCGCATTTCTAAAATTACTAAAAACATATTTTGAATCGGAAATAAGCAAAAAATCAGCTTTGTATAGAACTATGCTGAAAATAAAATATCAACTGGCTCGTTTCATGCCTTTCAGTTTAAGACCTTTATTATTTCAAACAATACACAGACTATATGGCAAACATTTCTACGGCTATATTTCAGGCGGAGCTCCTTTAGATCCTATTGTAGGTGATTGGTTCAGACGAATTGGTGTAAGAATGTTTCAGGGCTATGGTCTATCTGAAACAAGCCCTGTTATATCAATGTGTAACACCACTAATCAGGATAATACCCGTTCTGTAGGGCCTATTTTAAGTTCTTATGAGGCAAAAATAGATTCGGACTCCGGCGAATTACTTGTAAAAGGTCCTTCTGTTATGAAAGGTTATTATGGCAGAGATGACCTTACAAATGAAGTAATTGATAAAGACGGCTGGCTGCATACCGGAGATATTGCCGAAATAAGAAACGGGCTTTTATATATAACGGGAAGAATAAAAAATATGATTGTTCTTTCGGGCGGAAAAAAGGTATTTCCCGAAGAAGTAGAAACAGTTTTACAACAAAGCGATAATTTTCAGGAAGTATGTGTAGTCGGTTTACCAAAAGTCGGCGGTGAAAAAGACGGATGTGAAGAAATTGTTACCGTTATAGTTCCCTCTCCTGAATTTACAGCATCATTCAGTAATGAAGAAGATATGAAAAAAGCAATAAAATTAGAGGTTAAACAGCTTTCTAATCAATTGGCTCCGTATAAACGTCCTATAAATATTGTAATAAGAACGGAAAGTCTTCCCAGAACCGCAACAAGTAAAGTAAAAAGAAAAGAAGTTAAAGCGATTTTAGCAGGGTCTGTTTAGTTCATACAGCCCCCGCATTTATTATTTCTCAGAACAATTTAAAATCGTCACCGACTTTATTTTCTATATTAATAATTAAATCCGATAGTTTTATTCCCAATGCTTCGGATATTTTCCATAATGTAATAATTTTACAATCAATCACGGCATTTTCTATTCTGGATAAATTGCTATTTTCTAAATCATAACTGCCGGTAAGTTTATTTCCTGAAATATTTCTTTTTATACGTAGTTCTGAAATAGTTTTGCCTAAAACTATCCTTAAATGAATAGTTTTATTGTCCTTTTTTTGCAAAAAATATAATACAAATTTTTTTAATAGAAGATTGTGTATAAATACATAATCTTCTATTGCATATATACATGTTTTGTAAAAATGCTTCTTTATCTTTTATTATATACTGCCACTTGCACCCGTGATTACATTTAATTACAAAACTATTGAACAGTTTATCAAAATCTATTTGGTTAAAATAAGTAGAAACGTCGTCATATCTGCTGTTATAAAGATTCTTCACCCCTGAATTGACATCGGGTTCAGAATGACTCAGCGTATTAACGCCTGTAATTGTTTCGTCATACTGAGGTAAACAACGATTTTGTGCCGAAGTATCTTTTTTGTTAAGAATAACCCCCTTACCCCCTGCTGCCGCAGGTACTTTCCCCGCAAGGGGGGACAGATGTGTCCGTAGTCTGTTTCTTTATCGTCAGGTATAACCTGTAAAACAGGTTTTAAATATTCACTTCCGATTTTTTCCGCTACATAATCACGTACCGCAACTTTATCCGTACATTTTCGCATTAAATCAGTTACACCATATAACTTAATCCATTGTATTTTCTGATTAAATGTTTTACATTTCCTTTTATCTATAATCCATGTTTTATTTTTTAAGTCAAATTTTAAAGGTAATTTTTCACCTGTTCTGTAATTAAAAATTTTAGCTAAATATTTAGGATATTCACTTTCGGGAAGATTATACAAAAAATCATATTCCCACGGGGGTTCGCCTATGTCATTTTTTCTAAAAAATTCTATTATATTTTTCATTATGCATCCTTTAATAATTATGCATGTATGCATAATTATAATAACATTAATTATGTATATATACAATATGCTCGATATAAAAACTTTGTATTATGTATTTATGCAAAACAAGGACGACAAAACACTATATTTAAGACAAGTTTTAGGTAGAACTATTGCCGAAATACGAAACAAGAAAAATATTTCAGGTAATAAACTCACAAATGAATATGATTTAGGAAACGGAAATCTTTCAAGAATAGAAAATGCAGTCACAGACTGCAAATTTATAACACTTTGGAGAATATCCGAAGCATTAGGAATAAAATTGTCGGACTTAGTTATAGAGATAGAAAAAAAGCTTGGCGACAACTTCAAATTTATGGATGAATAGATTGTTTATTCACATTAAAACATTTGTCTGTCCCAGCCCCAAAAGTCAACGGGATGATATGTTATGTATATATTTTTGCTGTCTATTTCGAGTTCTTTTTTCAAAATATTTGATATTTCGCTTGTACAGCCGCTGCAAACAGGTTTTGTTGTCGTTCCGAATAATTTAATTGAGATATAAGCTCCTTTTTTTAGAGGAAGACCATTCATCCTGAGGGGGATATTATCATGTATCTCCGTCATAACAAAAGATTTTGGTTTCCTAAAATTTCCCGAAACAGCATTTTCAATTTTTTCGCAGATTGCATTTTTTTTAGTATCATCAAGCTGCATTGTAAATTTTGCTTCAATATATGGCATTTTTATTCTCCTTTTTATTTATAATTGTACCATAATTTTTATAGTAGAATTAGTTTATGTTTGAAGAATTGGAAAAAATAAAACAAAAATGTTTAAAATGCGAAAAATGTTCGTTATGCAAAACACGGACGAATATTGTATTTTCGGATGGCATTCCAAATAATAAATTAGTTCTGGTTGGTGAAGCTCCCGGATATTGGGAAGATCAAAAAGGTTTGCCTTTTGTAGGCAAAGCAGGTCAATTATTGGATAAAATTTTTGAATGTGTCGGGCTTTCACGCAAAAAAGACGTATATATTTGTAATACAATAAAATGCCGCCCGCCCGAAAACAGAAATCCTCTGCCGGAAGAAAAACTTGCGTGCAGTGAATATCTTGATGCTCAACTTGAAATATTGAAACCCAAAATTATTCTTATTTGCGGAAGTGTCGCATTAAATTCTTTATTACCCGATAAAGGCGGAATAACAAAAGTACGTGGTCAATGGTTTGACGGAATTTACGGTTCTAAAATGATGCCTATTTTTCATCCTTCATATCTACTGCGCAATGATTCACGTGAAAAAGGAAGTCCGAAATGGCTTACATGGCAGGATATTAAGGAAATAAAAAGAGTATATGACAGCTTGTAAATTTCACTAAATAATAAAAAAGCAGACTCCTGTGAGTCTGCTTTTTTTTGTTAAAAAACTTATTTTACTGCATCTTTAAACTTTTTGCCTGCTGAAAAAGCGGGAACTGTTTTTGCTGCAATTTTAATAGCTGCACCTGTCTGCGGATTACGTCCTGTTCTTGCTTTTCTTTTACGAGCTTCAAATGTTCCAAAACCAACTAATGTAACTTTTTTACCTTTAGCAACCGTTTTTTGTACGGTATCAATTGTAGCTGCAAGAATATCAGCTGCTGCTTTTTGTGATACTTTTGATTTTTTTGAAATTTCTTTTACTAATTCTTCTTTATTCATAGGAACCTCCTCTTGTATTACAAATCTTATTATACTTATATTTCAGGTTTTGGCAATACTTTGAATAAAATATTTTTAATTAACGATAATTACAATTATTTCAGCAGGCTTTAATACAGCTGAAAATGTTGATTTTACTATAGAATTATTATTTTTGTTTTTTATAAAAGAATATTTATTCTTTTTATTCAAATGTTTTATTTTTGCTTTTATTTTTTCTGAATTAATCAAATTCCTGTTTATAATTACAATAACGGATTTTCCGTTTAAATATCTTTGATATGCAAAAACTTTGTTATTATTTGTTTTTAAAGGAATATACTTTCCTTTTTCTATAACATCGGCATATTTATTACGCAAAGATAGAGCAAGTTTATGTTCTTTAATTAATACATCGCTATCACCTTGCGGTTTACGGGAAAAATTAAAAATATCTATCTGTCCCTGATGCACATAATAATAATCGTCATCCGTCGAAGTTTCGGATGCCTTTTTATGAGAATATTCATATATATAGTCATCCCCCTGTAAAAATCCGTCTACATAATAAGGATTTAACGGTAACGTTGCATTTAGCCAAATGATTATTTTTGCATAATTTTCACCGCCTATTATTAGCGGACTGACTTCATCATGCGTTTCAAAACTTCCTATAACCGATTTTTTTTCACTGTATTTTTTTAAAATTTTTTGTCTGCTTAATATTGAACCATTAAGTTTATCAGCGGTTTTCCAGTTTTTTAACTCGAAAAAGTTTCCGTAGTAGCCGTCAAAACCGGCTTCTAAAAGTTTTTTATAATCCGTAAAATATGCTTTATCACTTGCGGGCTTTGTCCAGGCTTCCGATGCTTCCGCCAAAAATAAGAAATTTTTATTTTTTTCTCGTGTATATTTTATTATTTCTTTCCAAAAAATATAAGGTTTAATAGTTGCAACATCTGCCCGTATTCCGTCAGCTCCTATATCAATCATATTATCAACAAATCTCTTATGAAGAATAAATATATCTGATTTAAACAAATTTTCATCATCAGGAACATTAAATAAACGTACATCTGCCCAATCTGCAGGTATATAAGCAGCTCCGTCATTATCCGTTACAAATAAATCAGGTCTGTTAACAAATAAATCATAAGCACCGCAGCTGGGTAAATCTACTATTACTTTTATATTTCTTTTGTGACACTCGTCAACAAATTTTTTAGCCTGATTTTTTACGGATAATTCACTTTGAGAATCGGCAAGCTGTAAATTGAATGTTCTAAAATCCGAAAGTGCATACAATGAACCTGCCGTTCCGAGTGCTTTCATTTCTCCCACGGGAGTTATAGGCAAAAGATGCAGTGTATTTATTCCGTATTCCTTTAATTCGTCTAATCTGTCAATAGCATTTATAAACGTACCCGAAGTTTCCCCCGTCGAAAATTCTATAATTCCGTTGCCGTTTTTGTCATCAGCATTAAATGTTCTTAAATTAACGGCATATATAATAGCTTCATTGTTCTGAAACATTTCTCGCAAATTTTTACAATCTGTTTCTTCCGCATAAGAAATGATATTAAATATAAATGCCGTAATTAATAATAATAATATTTTTTTTAATGTCATCAAAAACTCCAACTGCTTTTTTACACAACAAAATAATATCATAAATTTATACTATTATAATAAAATTTATGATAGTATTTTAATATGTTAAAAAATTTATTGCTTTATATTTTTAATAAAAGATATGCGGGAAAAGAACTCCGGTTTTGCAATCGGATTTATGAAGATATTTCTTTTATGCCCGAGCCTGTTAATAAATGCTGTCATTCTACCAAAATGCCGTATTCTCCACCCGTGATGTGGGGTCAACATTTGAAAAAGTTTGATTTCATTGATTGGCTTACTCAGCTGGATGATATTATGTATTTCAATCAAACAGGCAATTCTAAATGTTTAGGGTGTAAATTCCTTGAAAAGCAGATTGTGCCAAAATATAATCCGAGGGAAAGTCTTAAATTTATTACGATTAATCATTTTACAAAATGTAATTCCAATTGTATATATTGCGGAATTAGGCATAAAACTGAGGATATAAGATTTAAATTACTTCCTGTTTTAAAACAAATAATAAAACAAAAAATGATAAGTAAAGATGTTTTATTTAACTGGGGAGGAGGAGAGCCTACTCTTTGCAGTGAATTTGAGGAAATAGCAAAATATCTCCATTCGTATAATTTCAGACAAGCCGTAAATTCATCGGGAATTATATTTTCTCAAACAATATTAGACGGAATGAAAGACGGTTCAATGAGTATTCAAATCAGTCCCGATTCCGGAACGGAAGAAACATATTTTAAAATTAAACGGCAGAATAATTTTAATAAAGTTTGGGAAAATATAAAAAAATATGCACAAGCTCCTAATATGCTTTTTGTTAAATATATTTTCTTTTCCGTTAGTGCTAATGAAAATGATGTACGTGAATTTATAAAAAAATGTGTCGAAGCAGGTGTTAAAAATATTGTTATTGACTGTGAATCAAACAGTGCAAATAATCCCTACAGCCCGTTCGGAAATATTACACCCGAAATTATTGAACTCGCCGTATTAATGAAGCATCTTGCTCAACAAAATAATATAAAATATGAAATTTCTTACCAATGGCGTCAAGAACATAAAAAATTCATTGAAGAAAATTGAATTAAATTAAATGAATAAAATATGTACACAAAGAACATAAAATACTGTCAGTTCAGGCAAAATTATTGATAAATTCTTAATTTATTTTTCATTATCTAAATATTGCATTAATGTAAATATGTGAGTATAAGGTTTTTCATTACTTAAATAGCTGCCTTTTTTATATATTTCTTCCGTTTCTTTAAAAAAGTTACAAATTTCT
Source organism: Candidatus Gastranaerophilales bacterium (assembly GCA_905235825.1). Classification (GTDB taxonomy): domain Bacteria; phylum Cyanobacteriota; class Vampirovibrionia; order Gastranaerophilales; family Gastranaerophilaceae; genus Avigastranaerophilus. The sequence continues at coordinate 12,714 of CAJONH010000102.1, read as the reverse complement.
TCTTTTGTTCTTTTTGATTCTATACCGCAAATTTTATTTTTAATTTCCAATTGTTCTTTGGTTAGACTTTCCGTATAATCTTTAAATATATTCCTGTAATACCCGACACTGGGTTCATATAGCAATTCTCCTTCGGTTTTTTCCTGTATGTTTCCCTGTTTATCATTTGCGGTGTCAATATATTTATAATTATTTTCTTCTATCATGTAATGAGGCTTATCAAAACCTATTGAATAAAAAATATGAGAGCCTATTCCGTTAGACATAGTAACATCGGATAATTTTATAATTGTTTTTAATCTTGAAATAAATTTAGGGTCTAATATATGACCTGCCGTTACGAATTTAAAACCGTGTCCTTCAAATTTTTTATGAAATTTTCTTTGAATATCCGCAAAATAAAAGCAAACCGTTACCGAATTAAAATTCCCCCTTTCTTTAGTTGCTAAAATCTCTTTTATTAAAGGTTCAGGGTCAAATTCCGCAATACAAACATCACTGGAATGCGATGGAAAAACAAGAAGGTTTTTTCCAAGTTTTTCTTTTTCTGTCTTGAATTTATTATCATCATAATAATCTTCAGCATAGAACATGTGAAGTCCTGTAGGAAAAATCATTGTTTTTACGTGTTTTTCAATTTGTTCTTTTGCAAATTCTGATGTTGCTATGTGAGCAGGCAAATTTACCGAATATTCTTCATTATTATATCTTTCAATCCAAAAATGTATTGAATGGTCAATGACAAATTTGACCTGATAATCTAAAGGATAACCTGCATATTTTTTATAGATTTCTGCTGTTCCGTAAAAATCATTCCAGCCCCAAAGTTCGCTGCTTTGAACGTGAAAAGGCAGTGGAGATGCAATTTCTTCATAATCATATATCGATAAATTTTCACGTTTTTTTATATAATCTCTGAATTCTTTATATGATACCGTTTTTGTTGATAAAATAGAATATTTTCTTCTGTAGTGTTTTAGTTTTTGTTTAGTTTTTTCTTTTTTTGTAATAGAATAAAACAATTTGTACAATTGATAAAAAATATACGAACGAATTATTTTTATATTTTTCATAATCAGTTGACCTTAATATTTTTTATATTGTTTTTAACTTTTGCCATGTCATTATCGGTTTTATAAAAATATTCCGCCAATATTTCCATCAGTTCTTTATCTTCAGGATTATCAATATCAAGAATGGCAGTATCTTTCATTTCATAAGCACAGCATCTTCCGTCAAAAATTTTTACTCCTTTTAATAAAAATTCGGGTTTATAAACGTATATTGATGCATTCATATCATAAACTTTCGGTACCTGCTGTCTTGCTGTTGCACCGGTGTATTCTATAGGTGTATAATATCCGTTTTCTTGTTTTTTAACCTGATTAAAATATGGTGAACGTCTTGATGTTGTTACAGAAAAACTTAAATCAGCTTCTTTATTATTTAAAAGTGCTTCAAGAGTCCCTTTTATATCTTTGCTTGTTCTTAATGGCGAAGTCAAATCCAAATCAATAACATAATCATATTCTTTATTCATTTTTTTATAGGTATCAATTATGACATCCACTTTGCCTGTTGTGTCACCCGCCAGTTCCGGTGTCCTTTTTATATGTGTATATTTATGATTTGTTTTATTAATTTGTTTTATTAATTCTTCACTATCGGTATTAACAGCCAAATCACAATCTAAATTGCCGTTTTCTTTTTTAAATAAATCATAAGCACTTAAGGTGTAATAACAAATCGGTTGACCTAAAAATTCCGATATGTTTTTATTTTTTAAACCTTTCGAGCCTTTTCTCGCACATATTGTAAATAATATCTTCATAATAAGATAATTTTAACATAAATATCCAAATATGATATTATAATAAAAAGAGGTTTATATGCAACGCTTAAAACAAAGGATAGAAAATTATAACAGGGCATTTGAACTGTATAAAAAAATGCGGAATGAATATGTATCAAATAAATTGAATGATGCATTTAGGCTTGCCATTGCACAGTCTTTTGAAATTGTTTTTGAACTTGCATGGAAAGTTTTAAAAGATTATTTGAATGAAAACGGTATTGATGTAAATTATCCTAAAGAAGTAATTAAAGAAGCATTTAACAAAAAGACACTTGAAAACGGACAAATATGGATAGATATGTTAAATACAAGAAATTCAACTTCTCATGAGTACAATCAAGAAAAAGTTGATATAATGCTTGAAAATATTGCTTATTGTTTTTATGATGAATTAAGTTCTTTTACTGAAATTATAAAAGAGTTTAATCATGCCTGATTTTGGTTTACCTGATAGAACAGTTAATGAGTTGTCAGCTTATTTTAAAGCACGACCGTTTATAGAAAAAGTTGTTATATACGGTTCAAGAGCCAACGGAACATACCATAAAGGCTCTGATATTGATTTTGCAATTTGGACTGATGAACACGATAAAATAGTTAGAATATCAGGTGAATTGGATGATTTACCTACTCCATATAAATTTGATGTTACTGATTATAAAAGTCTTACTCATCAAGGTATGAAAAACAGTATTGATAAAGAAGGAAAATTATTTTATCAAAAATCCGGTTAAATTAATGCCGTTTTTAAACTTTCCAATGCTTCTTGCGGTGTGTTATTTCCGTTTTTATTCTGCATTTTTACAAGATTAATAAAATATTTCATTTCTTCTAAATACATATCATTAGTATTTTTTAATAAATCAAAAGTTTTTGTTTCATATTCCGAAAAAACTTCTATCTGTCTTTTGGTTTCTCTTCCAAAGTAATCTAAATGTAAAGAGCCTGCCGAGTTATTATTTTCAAGCAGATAAAGTCCTAAGTCGTTTGAAGTTATTTCTAAATTTGATTTTTTAGAAGAAATTCTTTTTACAGTCGTAAATTTACCAAAAATCCACTTTAAATAATCAATTTCGTGTATTAAATCCAGTTCAACACCGCCGCCCATTTCCTGCTTTGCACTGTAGCATTCCCTGTAATCCCCTGTTTTACGCCATTGGGGCAGATATGATGAACAAATCGCACGAAAAGCGTAGACTTTATTATTTTTTACATATTCTTTAAGTTTTATAATTTCACTGTTGTATCTTAACGGGCATGCCACATAATTTACACCATTAGAAAACTCGCAGTTTTTTGGGGTATCAAAAACGGGTTTTTCGATAAACATATTTTTAGTTTTGTTTTTTAATTTTGTTATTGCTTCATAATGCAAATTAGTAGGATTTGTTATAAAAACAATATCATAATCATCAGGGATATCTTGATAATTGGTGTAAATTTTTGAAATACCGCTGAAAGGTTTATTTTCTCGTCTTAGTGCATCGATAATAAAATTATCTTCAAGTAACAAAAGATTTTTTAAATGTTTTTGACCTATAGAACCAAGTCCGGTAAAAAGAACCTTAAATTGCACTCCAGCCTCCGTCGACCATTAAGTTATGCCCCGTAATATAGCTTGCCCCGTCTGATAGAAGAAACGTTACGGCAGGTGCAATTTCTTCAGCTCTAGCCATTCTTTTCATAGGCGAACGATGTGAATACTGCTCAACAAATATCGGATTTTGATTATCAAATACACCTCCGGGGGATACGCAATTTGCCCTTATTCCTCTGTGTCCGACATAAGAAGCAAGATATCTCGTAAAATTAATTATGCCGCCTTTTATTGCGGAATAGCCTGCTGCCGTCGTTATATTTGTTCCTTCGTATATGGTAAAATCATTTCCTTGAACACCGTATATGGAGCCGAAAAATACAAAAGACGAACCCTCTTTCATATATTTTAAGCCTTCCTGTGTTATTGTTATAATTGGGTTTAACTGCATATCCACATTCTTTTGCCAGGAGTCAAACGGAATATCTTCAAGTTTTGCACCCCAGTCTTTTGTTCTTGGATATGCACAATTAACAACACCGTCTATTTTACCGTATTTATCATAAATATTTTTAAAGAGTTTTTTTATTTGCTCGTTATCAGTAATATCCAGCTTATATTCATTTGAATTAATATCGGCATTTATTACTATACCGTTATTTTTCCTTACATCTTTAACTACTTCTTTTCCTATAAGCCCGCAGCCACCAAATACTATTATTATTTTATTTTTTAACATTTTTACTCCCTTAATTCGTTATATATACGCTCTTTTTCAGGCATTTTTTCTTTTTTGAATACTAAATTTCGGCTTTGACCGAATACCAAAGTATCATCAGGCACATCTTCGTTTACAACGGCTGCACCTGCTGCCAGTGTAACATTTTTGCCTATTTTACAATTACCTATTATACTGGCTTTTGACATAAGAGATACTCCTTTAGAAAGTATAGGATAAATTCCTTCTTTTGAAGAACCAATTGTTACATTTTGATAAACTGTTAAGTAATTTTCATAATGTGCATTTCCTATAACACTTCCGACAGGATGATGCAAAAGAAAAATATCGGGTAATTTTATTGAATAAAATGCATCTAATCCGTTTAAAGATTTGTTTAAATAAAATAATTTCTCAGCTAAATTAATATTATTTTTTAAATATGCTTCATTAGATAAAAACCACAAAAACATTCCGTAGTGCTCGCTGTTTAAATGATTAAACCGTGTATTTCCGTCATAATTGTAATATTTCAGTTTTATATGAGAAAAACAATATTCTGTTCTGTTTAATGAATTAGTCAAAATTTTATCGACATCCGATGTTTTAATCAAAAATTTATCGGGGAAATAATTATTAACCTGTTTTGTTATATAGTCTTTTAAATCATCTTTGTCAAGTGATAACTGCATTTATACCTCTTAAAACTTTATATATCTTATATCATCCTGTGCCTTAGCATAATTTTGAGCATTTCCTATATCAAGCCAGTAGCCTCTTATCGGGAAATGGCTGACATTTTTCCCTTCTTTGATTAATACTTCCATGAGTTCCGTCGAGTCAAAACTTCTGCCTGCCGGCAGATATTTTAATACTTCTCTCTTTATTAAATAAATTCCCGCATTTGAATAATACGTAAATGACGGCTTTTCAATAATCGAATTGATTTTTTTATCAGTTGTATCAAGTATGCCGTAGGGAATATTTATTCTTATATTAAAAGTTGCGGCATTCATATCGTCATTATGTTTTTTAAAATTAATATAAAAATCGTAAAAATCGATATTTGTAAGAATATCAGCATTCATAACAAGAATATCTTCCGTCAGCCGGTCATTAACAAGAGAGAGCGAGCCTATTGTGCCGAGAGGCTCCGTTTCTTCAATAAAATTTACATTCTGCTCCGAATAATTTTTTTCAATATAATCTATAATCTGAGCTTTTAAATGATTGACAGAAACATAAATATTCTGGATGCCGTAAGAAATAAGCCTGTCTATATTATGTGCGATAACAGGCTTTCCCGCAAGCTCAAGCATTGGTTTAGGAGTATCATTTGTATAAGGCTTAAGTCTGACTCCTTTCCCGCCTGCCATTATAACGGCACTGACCGGAACCGCCGCTTTTAATTTAGTTAAATCAACCAATTTTATCAGTTTAAAATCATCAGTAACAAGAGGTATTATTTTCAATTTTAAATTAATATAACTGTTGATTTTTTCATAATCGTCAAAGCTTTTAATATATTTAAAATTTTTCTGCATAATTTTGACAGCGGAATCAGAAGGCTTTGCTCCGTGCAAAAATCCTCTCCTTATGTCGCCGTCCGTAATTGAGCCTGTAATTCTTCCTTCTTTATCCGTAACAAAAAGAATCAGCACATCAAACGAAAGTTCATTCATTTTATGCAGAACTTCTTTTATTGAAACGGTATCTCTTATTATGTGTTCTACGCTGCCCGCAGTCATAACCGCCTGTAAACCCTGATTATACATGACTTATTTTAACATAAATTTTCATGCCTTCAACTCGTAAAATTTTTTTATCACCGCACCTTTATTTAAATATTTTATTATTTCTTCCATAATAACAAGTGAAGGATTTTCCCCCTCATAGGGATTTTTAACGTCTTTTAAATCATATCTTGAAGGAAGATTTTCTATCAATTTCAGAACTGCATCTTTTTCGGCGGGGCAGTTAAATACGCATTTTGCCTGCATCCTGCCTTTTTGCCTGTTTCCGATATTTATTACGGGTGTATGAAAACTCGGAGCTTCAATAATTCCGCTTGAAGAATTGCCTATAAGTCCTCTTGCGTATTTCATTACGCTTAAATATAAGTATGACCCGAGACTGTCTGCAATTTTAATTTTATCCGGATATTTTGCGGCATATTTATCAAGAATTTTATTTAATGCACCGGCACCCGTATCGGCATTAGACCTTGTAAAGAGTACAAAATATCTATTCTGCACGGTTAATGCCTCTAAAACTTCGGTAAATTGATATTCCTGATGCTCTCTTTCCATTGTAACCGGATGAAATACCGCCGACAAAGTATTTTCAATGTCTATTCCGAGTTTTTTATTTATATCTTCTTTTTTCATAAGTTCTGTGTTCTTTATATTTTCAAGGCTCAGTGCACCTGTATTAAAAACATTTTCAGGCTGTTCCCCCATTTGAATAACTCTTTTCCTTGATAATTCGCAGCTCGTAAAATGAATACTGCTCATTTTTGTTATTGCATGCCTGAACATTTCATCATAAGCACCGTATGTAACATCTCCGCCCGCAATATGAGCAATTGGAATATTTAAAATCACGCACGCACTTGCAATAGAAAGCATTTCGTATCTGTCGCCGAGTATAACCGCAATATCGGGTTTTAATTCGATTAACGCTTCTCCTATTTTTGAAACAGCATTTGCCATTGTATTTAATGTGCCCTGAGGGGTATCATTGTCAATTATTTCAATACACTTTGAAGGTGTAATCCCGTCATTAAAAATTTCCGTAATCGTATAACCGTACCTTTTATCAAGGTGTGCCCCCGAAGCTATAAGCTGAAAATCAATTTCCGGATTATTAATAAGACGTTTTATAAGCGGCTTGAAATATCCGTATTCCGCACGTGATGCGGTTATTATACAAATTTTTTTCATATTAATTCATCCTCGATATAATCTTTCTGTGCCGATGTTCCTATAATCATATCCCATTTCATAGGGGAAATTCCGTTTCCGGGGCGTTTTACCGTTAAATTATTTTCCGTAAATTTTTCGCCTTTTTTTATACTGCATTTAGCAACTATTGACTTTCTTGCTATTTCTATATTTTTTTTCTCTGATTTTTGAGGTTCTTTTATTCCTGAGCCGAACGCCTTTTCAACCTGCCTTATTGACTGTACCATTTTTTTCAGTTCATCGGGTTCTAAACTTGCTTTGTGGTCGGGGCCTTCCATATTTTTATCAAGGGTAAAATGTTTTTCTATAATTTTAGCCCCCATGGCAGCCGCCATAATCGGTATTGCAATTCCTTGCGTGTGGTCTGAGTATCCGACAGGTAAATTAAAATATTCTCTCATTTTAATCATAGCATTCATATTTACTTCTTCATAAGGACACGGATACTCTGTTGAACATTGAAGAAGCGTAACTTTACAATCTTTTAAAAGATTGAGTGCTTCTTTTATTTCTTCTAAATTTGCCATGCCCGTAGATAAAATAACATCTTTTTTGTATGAATTTATTTTCCTTAAATACGGCAGATTGGTTATTTCGCCTGACGGTATTTTAAATACGGGAACTAAAGGTGCGAGAAATTCAATGCTTTCAATATCAAACGGCGTTGATAAAAACATTATTTCTTTTTTATCGCAGTATTGTTTGATTTTCTTAAACTCATCAAATGAAAGCCGTAATTTTTTTACCATATCTAATTGGTTTTCATTCTGCCCTGTTGTTTCTTTTTGATAATCCGCTTTTTTTGCGTGCTTACTTATTACATTCTCAGCTTTTTCAAAAGTTTGAAACTTTACACAATCGGCACCTGATTCTTTTGCTTTATCAACTAATTTTAATGCAGAATCAAAACTTCCGTTATGATTAACTCCGGCTTCTGCTATAATAAATACTTTATTAAAAATCATAATCTCTTTTCCACTCTATATTTCTTCTTACAATTTTTGCGGGGATTCCTGCTATTATCGAATTTTCTTCAGAAAATGCTTTTGTAACAACACTTCTTGCCCCTATCACGCAGCCATCAGGAATTATTGTATTTTTGCCTATTACGGCATCCTGACCTATCCATACATGACTGCCGATTTTGCAGAAACCTTCTTTATGCAGAGGCAATCCCGTATTTCTATCCGTTATTAAATGCCCGTCGCCGCTCATAATCTTTATTCCATCGGATAACATGCAGTCTTCGCCGATTTCTATTGACGATTTATTTGTTCTTAAATTAATATCCGCACCGATTATTGAAGTATTTTTCTTTAATAAAAATTTGGAATTTGATGTGGAACAATATAAATTTGTATTATATATGAATTGACTGCTGTTCTCTAAAGTTATATTATTGCTGTTTCCATGAATTTTTATGGCGGAATTTTTACAGTCCTTTATTTCTCCGATGTCTATTATATTATCATTCCCGTCAATATATATTTGAAAATTTTCTCTTTTAAAATTTTCGTTAATGAAAATTTTATTGTTCTGTCCTTCTATTTTTACGGCAAGATTTTTTTGTCTGCGGGTTATATTTATTTCTTCTTTTCCCGTATTTGATATTTTATACAGTTTGTTGCTTTTATGTCTTATATCATTACAGGTATAACAGTAAATTTTAATGCCTAAAATTTGTACAAAAAATTTTTTTAAACCTCTTTTATTTTTATATCCAAAATTTAAAATATATTTAAACATTTTTTATTTATCCATTTCAAAAGCCAGCTTGCTAAAATCCATTCTGAATTTTGATTTAGAACCTTTTTCCTCTTTTATAATTTCTGAATTTTCGTTTCCGTATTTGTTAATAATTTTTTTGGCTAAATCATAATAAGTGATATTAAATTCACCTGTATTATATATGCCTGTTAAATTTTTTTGAAGAAAGAAGTTTATAATTTCGCAGAGTTTCAGAACTGATATGAAACAGCTTGAACGTTCACCGTTTCCATATACGGTTATTTTGTTATTTTCTGATAATTCACGTTTCATAACAGGAATTATTCTGTCTTCTCTCATATTTTCAGAAAAAATTTGAGCTATTCTTAAATGTATGATTTTTGTATTTTTTAAATATAAATCAAACATATTTTCGGCACAGAATTTCGCAAGCCCGTACATACAGTCTGTATTTTCAGATGTTTTTATTATTGAATTCTCGTTGAAACAGCCGTCTGTACTCGGATAAACTGACATTGACGAAAAATTAATAAATTTTTCGATATGCAGCATAGAAGCTAATTCTATTGTATTTTTAGTGATTAAAATATTTTCATTAAATGTCTGTATTTGCTGCTCCTTAGTCTGATTTGGAGATGCTGTTTTAAACGCAGTATGAATAACTGTATTTATTTGTTCTTGTATTTTGGATGCAAATTCTTTTACTTCCTGAAAATTTTGTAAATCGGCTTCTTTTCTCGTTAAGCGTATAATATTATAACCTTTGCTTTTTAAGTATTCCGAAAGATTCTTGCCTGAAAATCCGTTTGCACCTGTAATTAAAACATTCATTATACAAGTTTCTCCTCGTAATACCTGTATACCGTTCCTTCTTTAAGTTCAAAAGGCTCCGGCTCATAACCGAGAATTTTATAAAGAATATATTCAACTTCCTTGTATCCGAATAATGAACGTATATATGTCGTTCCCGAAAATCTCGGGTTAATTTCAAATAAAAACGGCTTTCCTTCTTCATCTGTTCTGAGTTGCAAATTACAGCTGCCGAAGGGTTTTAATTTTTCTGCAATACTTTTTATATAATAATATATTTCGGGGCTGTAATCTTTTTTGTATTCCGCCAGAAATGTATTCCCCTCTTTTAATTTCCTTTTCAGTGCTATGGAATTAACTAGTCTGCCGTCCATATATAAAATGCCGCAGGTATATTCCGTATCTTCCGTTCCTATAAGCTCCTGCACTATTGCATTATTTACCGATGAAGCTCTATTCTTGAGCTCCTTTTCCGAATTTATTTTGAATACGCCTCTGCTTCTCGCTCCGGCTCTGGGTTTTAATATGCACGGATATTTTATGTCCTTATTTTCAATATCATCAATTAAACAGGTTTTCGGGTAATTTAAATTGTTTGTTCTTAAAAATTCCGCAGTTAAATATTTATCGTTTCCAATCTCTAATACATTTTTATCGGATACAATAACTCTGCAGCCTGTTTCTTTTTCTATTTCTTCCTTTAAATCCGCAAATAAAATTAATTCAAAATCTAAACCGATAAACAGCATAGAAATATTTTCATTTTTAATAATCTCAAATATTTTTTTTCGCCATTCTTCTTTGTATTGAGGTTTTAAAATGTCAGGCAGAATATAATTTTTATCACACCAAAAACTGCCGGCTGTATTTGGAAAATAATCATAACCTATTAATTTTATTTTATCTTTTAACTGAGAAGCTTTAATTGATTTTATAACAGCCTGTGCTATTAAAGAGCCTGTTCCCGTGACTAAAACATTTATCTTGTTCATTTTAAACTCTCCTTATCATGTGAATCGGTTCCAAATGTTACGTATGGATTATATTTTTTTAATAACGGCATTAATTTATGTATGAAATTTTTATGGTATCTGTAGTTTATTTCAAATGCCGTATCATTTTCGGCACATAATTTTATGATTTGTTCAAAATTTTCAAGGGGAAATTCATCAAATGCTTCAATGGACATACCGCCCGAATGCCCTATTACATTGCATTCTCTCTTTTTTATTGCGTTTAGTGCAAGATATGTCTCAATTTCAAAGGCTGTTTTAGGAGTAAATTCTTTTATATAAAAAAGTTTATCGTTTATTGAAATTCTGTGCACGCTTGCAATTATAATATCGATATTACTTTTTTCATGTTTTGGATAACTTATTGTTCCGTCAAAATCAGATATCCTTGCTTCAATTCCTTTCAAAATTTTAAAATTATATCTGCACGAAAGCTCGTTAATCTCTTTAAAATAATGCGGTAAATAATCTGAATTGCTGCGGGCATGGTCTGTAAATGCAATGGAAGTATAACCGCATTCAATACATTTTTGCAGCATTTCTTCCGGTGTATTTTTTCCGTCGGTATATGTTGTATGCATGTGATAGTTTGTGCGTTTATAGAAATCATCCATTTCATTGTATTTTTGAAACATTATAATCTTACTCCCGAAGGAATGTTTACCAATCTTTCTTCAATATATTTAGAATTAGTTAAATCGCCGCATTCACAATTTTTGAACATTTCAAGCTCCGTCATTAAACACCAGCAAGGTCTGGTCATTACACCGTTGTCATTTGTATATGCTAAAAATTCATCTCGTTGTTTTCTATTATCCAGCATAACAGCTTGAAGCCAGAAGTTTGATTTTGCATTCTTAGGTTCATCTACAAATCTTTCTTTGAAAAATTCACGATATATTGAAGCCAATTCCCTTTTATTTTCCAAAAATTTATTTATTTTTTCAAATTGAGCCAACCCTAAAGCTGCATTTAGATTAGGCATTCTGTAATTATATCCGCATTCACTGTGACGAAATTCCCATCTGTGAGGAATTTTTGCCTGTGTTGTTAAGTGTTTAGCGTAATCAGCGAGTTTTTCATCATTAAATAAAAGCATACCGCCTCCGCCTGTTGTTATTGTTTTATTTCCGTTAAAACTTACAGCACTTCCTTCCGCCCAATTTCCCGTATGCTTTCCTTTATAAAAACTGCCTAAACTTTCGGCACAATCTTCAACAAGAATTACACCGTATTTTTCGCAAACTTGTTTGATTTCATCAATTCTGCAAGGATGCCCGAATGTATGCATCGGAACAACAGCTTTAATATCATTATGTTTTTTTAAGTAATCCTCAAGTTTTTCAGGACTCAATCCCATAGTATCAAGGTCAACATCAATAAATACAGGCTCTGCATTGCAATATTTAATGGCATTAGCTGTAGCAATAAAGGTTAAGGGCTGAGTTATAACCTTATCTCCTTCTTTTACTCCGTTTATTTTTAGTGCCAGATGCAGAGCATTTGTACCGTTTACGCAGGCAACAGCCCTTTTTACTCCGCAAAACTTCGCAATTTTTTCTTCAAATTCAACAACAAATTTCCCTACGCTTGAAACAAAAGTCGACTCTATACATTCGCATAACAATTCTTTTTCACGATTATCAAAATACGGCGGATGTAATGGTATAAAATCATCCGTATCAAAAATTTTATGTATAAAATCTACCGTTTCTTTAAAATCAATATCAGTCATTTCTTTAAACATTATAAATATCTGCCTTATATTTCTTTAAATTTTCACTGTTGCTAAACCATTTAACTGTTTCTTCCAAACCTCTTTTAATCGGGTATTCGGGTTTGAAATCGGTTAAACTCATAATTTTTGTGTTATCGCACCAAAGGCGATTAACCTCGGAATTTTTAGGTCTAATCCTTTGTTCATCAGTAACAAATTCAACATCACTGTTCATTATTTCTTTTATAAGTTTTAGAGTATCCCCAATTGAAATTTCAAAATTTGAACCTATGTTAATCTCCTCGCCTACAGCTTTTTCACAATTTGCAAGAGCGACAAACCCTGAACAAGTATCTTTTACATAGTTAAAATC
>CAJONH010000101.1 GCA_905235825.1 Candidatus Gastranaerophilales bacterium | reverse complement strand
TTTTGCATCTTTTCTTATCAATAATCCACGATTTATTTTTAAAATCATACTTCAACGGCAGTTTCTCTCCCGTATTAAGATAAAACAGCTTTGCTAAATACTTTGGATACTCACTTTTATTTAAATTTAAAAGAAAGTAATAATCCCAAGGCGGTTTTCCTATATTTTTTGGTTTTAACAAATTAAAAATATTCATTTAAACTCCATATTTTATTTTTCGTTAAATAATGCTTTTAAAACAATCCTTAAATATTGAAAAATCCAGTTGTAAAAAATTGCATACGGCAATAAATTCCCAAACTTTAAATTTTCGTTTGCCTTCCATACAGCCTGTAAAGATTTTTGGTGAGATACCTGTTTCATTACATATAAAATTATGTTTAATATTTCTTTCTTCTAAAATCTTTCTAATTAAACTTTCCGGTTCTTTTAGCTTTTTCATTCAAATGCCCAATAATGAAAGTTTTTCAGCCACAGAAAATATTCTGAAAACGGATTAAAAATTTAGAGGTTTTTATAAATATTTTTTGTATAATAAATATTAAAAGTAAAAGGAAGGCACTAAAAATGAGAATAATGTTTACAACATTTGAATTGGCACCATTTACAAAAGTAGGCGGTTTAGCTGATGTTATGGGGTCGCTTCCGAAATATTTGGAAGAAGCTGATATTGAAATGGCTGTTTTTACTCCTTTAATCGGAAGTATAGACAGAGAAAAATATCAAATAAAAGAGCTTCCAAACTCCAGATTAACTCTAAAATTCGGCTATGCGGCAGAATATGTTTTTACACTCTCTATGTGCAAATTACCCGATACAAATATAAATGTATTTTTTATAGATAATCCCAAATTTTATTCTTGTTTTAATGTTGTATATCCGTCAGGAATTGACAGCTGGTATGAGCAGGAGAGATTTATCGCTTTTTCAAAAGCTGCACTTGAATATGCAAGACTTTTAAATTTCAAACCCGATATTATTCATTGCAATGACTGGCATACTGCTATGATACCTGTTTGGATAAAAACATCTTATAAAAATGATGAATTTTTTAAAAATACAAAAACGGTATTTTCAATCCACAATTTAGCATATCAGGGAAAATATTTTCCTGAAATACTCGATTTTGCAGGGCTTGATAAAAATGAAGTTTATAATATGTGGGGACTTGAACATTACGGAAATCTTATTTGGATGAAAGGTGCAATCTGCTATTGCGACAAAATAGTTGTTGTATCCCCTAAATATGCACAAGAAATATTAACATACGAAGGCGGCGAAGGGCTTGATTGGATTTTAAATATGAATAAACACAAGCTCATCGGCATTTTAAACGGGATTGATTATGAAATATATAATCCAAAAACCGATAAATTAATTTCATACAATTATGATGAAAATGATTTTTCAAATAAAGAAAAATGCAAACAAGATATTTTAAAAACTTATTGGCTTGATTATAATCCCAAAAGACCTTTAATTGCACTTATATCAAGACTTGTAGAACAAAAAGGAATTGACCTCATAAAATTTGTTGAAAATGAAATAAGAGGTATAGATGCAGATTTAATCGTATTGGGAACGGGTGAAAAACGTTATGAAGATTTCTTTGTATGGCTAAGTTATAATTCAACAAACGTAAGAGCAAGAATTGAATATAGAGCCGATATTTGCAATAAAATATATGCGGGAGCAGATATGTTTTTAATGCCGTCCAGATTTGAACCCTGCGGTTTATCTCAGCTCATATCATTAAAATACGGTACTATACCTATTGTAAGAGCAACAGGCGGTTTAGAAGATACGATAACGGGGCATCCCCTGCAAGGTGCTGACGGATTTAAATTCTTTAACTATAATGCTCACGAAATGCTCGGTGCAATTAATTATGCAATTGATATTTATAAAAACAAAAATGAGTGGAATAAACTCATTAATAATGCAATGCGTGCCGATTTTTCATGGACAAAAAGTGCTAAAAAATATAAAGAGGTTTATAAAGAACTTTTATCTTAATTATAGATATCTGCGGACATATATATTTTCATCATTTTGAAACAATTTCGGAATTTGTGTCAAATTAAATACTTTTGCAGTTTTTGCACTTTTTTCTCTTATTGTATAATCGTTTGATTTCGCTGTCTGTTCTAAAATACAGATTAATTCATCTCCTATTGTAATAGATGATGATAAACTTATTACAGCTTCAAGATTCCAATATAAAGCGAAATTTTTTTTATTCGTTTTATAAGAATGCTGTTTTGCCGTGTTATTTGTTTCGGATAATATTTTATTTATTTCTTCAATTATTTTACCGTAAATATATTGAGAATTATCTGTATATTTTATAATTTCCACGGCATTTCTTGAAACGGAAGGATTTATATCGGTAACAGCCTTTATAAAGGTATCCGTTATTTTTTCCGTTTGAAAAAAACAGCGGTACTCATTTTTTTTAATCAGCTCTAAAATTTTAAAAGATGCAGTTTCTCTAATCGGGCCTGAATGTTCTGTCAAATTTGAAACTAAAATATCTGCTTCCTGTTGATTATTTATATTTTTTAATTCAATTAGACAAAGTTGCTTTTTTAGGTCATTATCATTATATAATTCATTAATGATATCTTCGTGCAAAAAATTTTCTTCACAGTATTTTACAGCCTGTGAAAGCATTTCCATATTTTTATCATACGAAATTTCATAATAATTACTCATAAATCAAATATATCAAAAAATATATTACGATAAAAGATTAAACTAATTAGAGGTTATAAATGAACTTTTTTAAGTATAAAGTAGTTACATAAAATGTAAAGCAAATGAGAGGTTGCAGAATATGAATATATTTAAATGTCTTAGTGAGTTTTTTTCGCCTAATTCCTCAGACCCCGTAGGGTTATGCAGTTTTGAGCATACAAAGGAAAATAAAAAACAAGTAAACGCAAAACATGAACGGAAAAAAGAAATGCGTTTATCCGAACTTATGGAATAAATATATATAGCGTGTTCACACTAATACAAACAAAACCTGTCATACTGAGGTAAACAACCATTTAATGCCGAAGTATCTCATCCAAATTATAAAAT
>CAJONH010000100.1 GCA_905235825.1 Candidatus Gastranaerophilales bacterium | reverse complement strand
ATTATATGAATTTAGAATTGAAAGTGCTTTATCTCTGTATGCTCTGTCTATTTTACCCAAACTTAGTGCCAGTTCAAAAACCATTTTCATTCCGATTGAAACTGCTTCTCCGTGAGTATATTTTTCGTAATTTGTTATATTTTCTATTGCGTGTGCATAAGTATGTCCGAAATTAAGTATTGCACGCAGTCCTTTTTCTTTTTCATCCTGATTTACTACCGCACTTTTAAGTTTACAGCACGCTGTTATAAGATTTATAAGCATATCAGGACTTTTAGCCTTTATATAATTTTTAAAATCACGTAAAAATTCCAATAATTTAAAATCTTGTTCACATCCGCAATTTTTTTCTATAAAAGCATACTTTATAACTTCGCTTAAACCTGTTTTGAATTGACGTTCATCAAGTGTTTTAAGTGTATTAATATCGGATAAAACCAATTTTGGCTGATAAAAAGCACCAATCATATTTTTCCCGAGTTTATGATTTACGGCAACCTTTCCGCCGACAGAGGAGTCTACCTGTGCAAGCAGTGTAGTAGGTATTTGTATAAAATCAATTCCTCTTTGATATATTGAAGCCGCAAAACCTGCCATATCACCTATTACACCGCCGCCGAGTGCAATTATCGCATCTGTTCTTTCCAATTTTATTTCAAGTGCTTTATCTATTATTTTATTTAAATACTCCATTGATTTGTATTTTTCACCGTCAGGCAATACAATAAATTTGGCATTTTCTCTTTTTAATTTTTCCCCGTAAAGCCGATTAACCGTAAAATTGGTAACAACCAAATATGTTTTTGCTTTGGTATATTTTTCTATATAATCATAAGCATTATCTAAAAGTCCTTGTGCAATTATTATCGGATATGAACTTTCTTTTTGTGCTTTAATTTTAACTTCTACCGTTTTCATTAATTTTTTCCGTTATTTCCTTTGCTGTTATTTCGGGAGTTTTTTCCCGAATATCTATAATGTAATGTGCTTGTTTATACTTTTCTTTTCTTTCTTTTAAAAGATTTTCCAATTTATTTTTTATATCACAATCATTTAAAAGCGGTCTTTCCGTATTCTTTTTCGCCCTTTCATAAAGTGTTTCAAGGTCTGCTTCCAGATATATTACAGTTGATTTTTCTTTTAAAATTTTAATATTTTCATTTGATTTTATTATTCCGCCGCCTGTTGAAATTATTTGATTATTTCCTTTTAATATTTCTTTTAAAACTTCTGTTTCTTTTCTTCTGAAATATTCTTCTCCCTTAGAAGCAAAAATATCATTTATAGACATATTTTCATTTTGAACAATTTTTTCATCCGTGTCAATAAGAACGTAATTATCTAACAGCTCTTTTAATTTTTGTGCCGTAGTTGTTTTACCGGAAGCAGGCATACCTATTAATGAAATATTCATATTTTTCCTTTTATTAATCTATTCTGGAGTCCAATTATATTATAAAACAAAATATATAGCCGTTAGGGTAATATTATAAATTTTTAGTTTGTAGTTTTATTTTATTTGTATGAAGTAAATAAAAACGGAAGCAGAATAAAATAATGGAAGAACTCGCCGAGAATACAAATATAACTATTGAACAGCAAAAAGAACTGTTTGTCGCTACTATTGTTCATGATTTAAAAAATCCTCTAAATTCGCAAATAATTGCACTCGAACAGTTATATAAAGAAAAATTCGGCAAAATAACTCCTTTGCAAAAAGATATTTTAAACAGTATTATATCGTCTTCTAAATTTATGAGAGAAATGCTTTCTTCTCTTTTAGGTATTTATAAATTTGAAAACGGAGCAGTAAAATTAAATAAAAAATTTGTCAAAATTGATAATTTAATTAAAACTTGCGTAAAAGACGTAATGCCTCTTGCTGAAGAATATAATATTTTAATTGAATTTTTAAATAATGCGAATGAAAACATTTTATATTGTGATGAAAATTACATAAGACGTGTTATTTCAAATATGCTTAATAATGTAGTTATTTATTCGTATAAAAATACCAAATCTTTTGTATTTCTTAAAGAAGATGATTTATATTTAATTATATCTTTTAGAAGTACAGGTTTTCCTATAAGCGAAAATTTAAAACCGCATATATTTGATAAATATGCATCAGGCTGTAATAAAAAATCAGGAACGGGATTAGGTCTATATTTTTGTAAAAAAGTTATTGAAGCACACGGCGGGTTAATTAATTTAACTTCTGAAAAATCAGATATTGAATTTTCCATAAAACTACCCAAAAAAGATTTCAGCGATAATGTTATAAAATTTAAATAATTCTATTATTTAAAACAGGCATATTTAATTGTAAATAGTTTTATTTTATGTAAAATTAAAGTATGAATATTGTAACTAAAATAGGATTAACAGTTGTTAAATGTTCGGTTTCTTTTACTGTACTATATTGTGTTGTACTTTTAGGTATTCCGTATTTTATCAATCCTGATAAATATAAAGAAAATATATTCAGTACAATAGAAAAAGAAACAGGATTTAAAATTTCCTGTGAAAAAGCTGAGTTTAAAAAAGGATTGAGTCCTTTTTTAAAATTAAATTTATTTCATACCGGTGTTATGTATCCTGATAATACGGTATTTTTGCAAATTAAAGAAGCTGATTTAAAAATAAAAATACTGCCGTTGTTATTTAAAAAAATTGAAATTAAAAATGCTCAACTTAAAAGACCGATTGTTAATATTACTCTTTATAAAGATTTTTCAACCTCTCTTGAAAAATATATAAATGATAAAACAAAGATAAATACAAACGGATATGTTTTAAACAAATTCATTTCGTCTGTAAATTCCCAAAATTACAAAATAAAATTTTTTGATGCTTCAATAAACAGAACATTTTATTTGGAAGGCGAAGAACTTCACCTGTGTGATATAAAACTTAATGACAGTATACATGTTGCATTAAAAGGTTCAATATTTGAAGGTCAGAAAGAATATATTAAATATGATTTGGATATTTTAACCGTATTAAATGCCGATAAACAGAAATTTTCGTTTTCACCGTTTAAAACTATTTATGATACCGATGTAAAAGGCTATATATACGGTAATTTAAAAAATGACAAACAAAATAATATAAACGGAAATCTGAAAATATCAGATTTATCCCTGAATTTAAATAATGTAAAAAGTGAAAATAATAATGCCGAACTGGTTTTTAATAACAATGAAATTAATTTTAACGGATTAATTCATACATCAAATAAAGATAGTGCCGTTGTAAAAGGTCAATTCGGTTTTGGCAGAAAACGTTATATAGATTTAAATACCAATGCAAAAAATATTAATCTCGAAAATCTGTTAAATATTACATCCGCAATAACAAAGATACTCAACATAAAAAATCCTTTAAATGATATTAAAGTAAAAGGTTTATTAAATGCAGATTTTAATATAAAATCAGATTTCAAAAAATTGAACTCAAAAGGAAATGCCCAAATCATAAATGCATTATTAACATATAAAAAATTTCAATATCCTGTTTATGATATAAATGCAGATATTAATTTTGATAATAATGAAGTTAATATTAAAAAAGCACAGGCAAATATAAATAAAAATCCCGTTAATATTTCAGGAAAAATACAACATGATTTAACGGCAGATTTAACTGTAAGTTCCGATAATATAGACTTAAAAACATTTAATAAACTATTTCCGAATATAAAAACAATTCCTATTGATATAAAAAAAGGGACTCTGCAAATTAAATCGAAAATAAACGGAAATCTTTCAAAAGAATTAAAAACAAAATCCGATATTGTTATAAAAGATATTTTACTTAGAGATAAAACATCAATAAATTATTTAAATACAAAAAAATGTAAAATTAATCTTTTATCAAATAATAATAAATATAACGGAAACATCACGGCAGAAAACATCGATTTATACTATAGCGGGCAAAATGTAAAATCAACAAAGTTTGATTTTAATTTTGATGAAAAGAATATTAGTATTCCGAAAAATATAGTTATTTTGAAAAATTCTCCTTTAATGCTTGAAGGATATATTAATAACTATATAAAATCACCATCGGTACAAATTAATTTTGAAGGTGATATAGCCTCAACAGATATTGCAGCAATAATGTCTAAATATATAAAACTGCCGTATAAAGCAGAAGGTAAACTAAATACAAACGGAAATGCAAAGATTGAAAATAACAAAATAGAATTAAAAACACAAATTAAATCAGACAGATATAATTATCTTTCGTACATTGTTTTAAAAGAATTGCTGAATAAACCCTCTGTTACTAAAATTATAACGGAGATAGATAAAAATACAGTTACATTAAAAGAAATATCATTATCTGATAATAATTCTCCCATAATTAAATTATCGGGGCAAATTATAAATGCAAATGAACCGATTTTAAAAAATATAAATTTTGTTATTCCGAATGCTGTTACAATTGCTTCAAATTTCTTCGGAGGCGAAGATATTTCATTAAAATCGGATTTAATGTTAAATCAAAGTATAAAAAATCCCGAAATAAAAGGTAATATAAAAATTTTTAAATATAATATCAAAAAATATTTAACCTCAATAAAAAATGCCGATATAAGTTTTTCACCGCAAAATATAAGATTCTCTGCTCCCGATATTACCGTAAATAATTCAACAATGAATATTACGGCTGATGTTGAACCTGATTTAAAAAATATAAAAATATCAAATATGCAATTAAATTCAATGAATTTAGATGTAAATTCATTATTCGGCATTCTTCATGATATAAGACAGACAAACTTCTTAATAAATATAAAAAACGGAAGTGCAACAATTAATAATTTTAAATTATTAAATTTAAAATCAAAAGATATAAGTGCTGATTTTAAAATTGACAATAATATTTTGAAAATATCCGATATTAATGCAAATGCATATTCGGGAGCAGTTTCGGGAAGAATGGATTATGACCTGGTTGGAGGGCTTCTCGATTTGGATATGACAGGAAAAAATCTGAATATAAGACCTTCTCTATATGATTTATGTAAATACGATGATAATATTTCGGGAAAGGCAGACGTAAAAGCACAGGCTTCAATGTTGACGGGAGATTATAAAACCGTAATAAAGTCATTATCGGGTTCAATGGAATTTAATGCACGAAACGGAAGCATGGGAACACTCGGAAAATTCGAGTATTATTTATATGCACAAAATCTTTTATACCACGGACTCTTAAATGCTACATTAAACAGTCTTGTTCAAACAGTTTCTCACGATGATACAACTCATTTTGTTAAAGCAGACGGAAAAATTTTATTTCAAAACGGAAAATTAATTACCGATAACATACATACGCAGGGTGAGAAAATGAGTTTGTTCATAAAAGGCAGACATAATATTTTTACCAATCAGTCAAATTTGGATATCTACGGAAGAATTTCCGATGAAATAACTAAAAAGCTGGGAAATTTTGCGGATGTTTCAATATCCGGAATAGTAAACGGACAGGAAAGTAAAAAAAATAATATCCTATTAAAAGTTCCCGAACGAATTACAAATGAAATAGAAACTCTTTATAACAGACCTGACATGAAATCAAATATGTTCAGAGTAAATGCAACGGGTAACTTAAAAGCATTTAATTCAATAAATTCTTTTATGTGGATAATCCCGGAAACGCAAACATTAAAAACAAAAAACGATAATAATGAAAATGAAATAGAAGAAGAAACAAATTCCCTGCCCGATTTTTCAGATTTATAATAATAAATAACGTCCGAACAAAAATTCACGATAAGCGAAAAATTTGCTTAGGCTGTAGTGCTTTTGTTGAAAGCGACGATGTCGCTGAAAACACGAAAGCCCGTCTGTTAGAGTACCCGTAGGTACGAGTTACGGGCTTTTCTGTTGAATTTAAAATTTTAAGAAATGAGGAATAGGTCTGCGTTTTGTATTTCTTTTTGATTTTTCAAATTTATTCTGCTGAGTAGTTACCACAAAAAATACTTGTAAATACTTGTAAAGAATTGTTACAAGTGTAAATTATACACGATATAAAATTTAAGGCATGTGGAAATTATAATAATAGAGGATGTAAAATGAACGTGATAGATAAGTGTTCTCTCTCTGATTCCTCTCTCTGATATATAGTTAACTGAACCGAGTGATATCGGTTTTTTTATTATCTAATCTGGTTTCGCACTCTGCCGCCGTGTCAACCCCGCCGGCAAAGTGCTCACTTTTTAAAGTCACCACTCCCAAATTTCGTT
>CAJONH010000099.1 GCA_905235825.1 Candidatus Gastranaerophilales bacterium | reverse complement strand
GCCGGCAAAGTGCTCACTTTTTAAAGTCACCACTCCCAAATTTCGTTCACACCCTTCGGGCTTATCACGAAATTTGCTCGGGCAAACTATTTCAGGTTTAAAAATATTTCCTTTTTCATCTTTTATACAGGTGCATTGTTTTCCTTTGGTGCATCCGCAGTCACATCCTTTTGAACAGGCATCGGCAATATTATAAGTAAATATTAATGCTCCTAAAATAAATAATCCCGCAAACAGCTTTTTCATAGTATCTCCTTTCATCTTTTATATTACAATTGCCTCAGTTCGATTGAAGTGAGGCAAAACGTTATAATTCAATAAAATAATCTTATTAATCATTATTAGTTTGATTTACCGGGAATAAGTCCTAAAATAAATATTATTAATGCAAAAATACCCAGAAATATTTCAAGCATTTGGTAAACAACAGGTGCCAATTGTGAACCCGTAAGAAATGCGATAACTGATAATATAAATAAGATAATTACAAAGTTTATTATTTTTGAAACCATTGCATAACCGTTTGTATCTCTTGAGCCGCAAATATCATATAAACGGCGGTCAATCAGCATAAAAAATGTTATGGTAAAAATAATATAAGAAAAATATAAAACTACTTTTAAAGGCAAAATGAAAGAAGGATTAACACTCGGAATCAGATAATCAGTAATTCCGATATGAACTCCCAGCGTAAGAAAAACAAGAAACACCAAATTTATAAAATAAAAAACTCTGCCTATAGGGTTATTTGCTGAAAATAATCTCGTATCTTCTATCATGATTGTATCTCCCAACTTCGCTATTAATAACATCCTAACTGTAGCACATTTATAGTGCTTTGTAAAATAGACTGTATGTACTAAATTTATATTCTAATTGTACAAAAGCCGGAATATATGCTACAATAAATCTCATGGTACGTATTTTAAAATATTTATTTCTTTTTTTTATTATAATAGTTTTTTCTGAAGCCGTACTTTATTTATCTGCCTCAATCAAATTAAATCAATTCAATAAACTTTCATATTCCTGTAAAATAAATATTCCTGAATTATATTTAAACGATTATGAGTGCGATGGAAGTAATAATTGCTATGGAAAATTCAGACAGCCTGATGGAATAGAATTAAAATCAAAGAATAAATCACCTATAGTTATTTTTGGCGGTTCTTTTGCACATGGCGACCATCTTACTCAAAATCAAACATTTTCTTATAAATTATCAAAACAACTAAAAAGACCTGTATATAACAGAGGAATGCTGGGACGAGGTCTTGCCACAATGTATTATCAAACCACGAATGATGATTTCTATAATAATGTTCCAAAATCAGATACCGTAATTTATATAATGATTGATGATCACTATAGAAGAATGCTGTCAGCCAAATTTCATCCGCTTGAAACATTTAATATTATTCATTATAAATATAATGATAAAACAAATGATTTAAAACTTGATGTTTGTAAAAATCCATTTATATGTTTTCTAAAATCAACATATATTTACAATTATTACAAAATGTTTAAAGTTAAAATTTTTATTACAAATCCAAAATATTCAGAAAAACTAATAGATATGGCACTTACATATATTATTAAATCTCGGGAAAATTTAGAAAAAAAATGGAATAAAAAAATAAAATTTATTGTTATTATGTATGATGACATAAAGTATGCAAATCAGCTAAAAGAAAAACTTGAAAAAAATAATTTTACGGTAATAAAATTAGATGAACATACAAATGTTAATTTGGATGAAAAACCATATCGACTTCCGGATTTACATCCGTCGGAAATGGCTTGGGATTTATTAACACCTTTAATCATTAAACAAGCGAAACTATAATTACATTTATTGTATAATATACTTCCAACATAATATTTATAAAAAGACTATAAAAAATTCCAATATCTGTTATAATTATGTAATGAAGAAAGTTCTTGTACATTTGCATTTGTTTTATCAGGAGCAGCTGTTGTATTTTTTAGACAAATTAAAAAATATAAACGGTTGTGATTGGCATTTGATTGTAACAGTTTGTGAGCATAATGATGAAACAGAAAAGAATATTTGGGATTTAAAGCCTGATGCCGAAATTCGTTTAGTTGAAAACAAAGGGTATGATATTTTACCGTTTTTAAATGTTTTAAAATCAGTAAATCTTGATGATTATGATTATGTTTTAAAACTGCATACCAAAGGAATAAGGGATAATATTATTAATCTTAACGGTATTCCCTTTTACGGTATTTTTTGGCCGAGCAGGCTGGTTGATTCTATGCTTTATTCTGAAGAAATTTTTAATTGTAATCTTCAAATATTAGACAGTAATGAGTACGGAATGGTTTCGGATTCATTTTTCACCATACCTCTGATGAACTACCCCGAAGATACATATATGCTGGATGCTTTAAAAAGTCAATTAAATATAAAGTCTGACTATAATTATTTTTGTGCAGGCAGCATGTTTTTGATAAAGACATCAATATTAAAAAGATTATCTGATTTTAATGTTAACGACGAAAATAAATGGCATACGGGTGCCGTAGCAACCATATATCACGTAATAGAAAGAATTTTTACAATTTTAACCGATGATGAAGGCTATAAAATTTATAAAGTTCCTATGTTTTAATAGTAACTACTTCACAGTTGTCCGGTAAAAATTATGCATAAAAAAGCAAGACCCGACAAATAAATGTTGTTTGTCCTAAAATAAAGTTGGCTAGATAATGAAGATAAATATGTAAGTCAGTTTGTATGTATTTTAATTGGACAAGGGATATACGGATTACAATTATTGGTACGAGGATTTGTGTGTGAACACGCTCTATTTATAAACAAAACGAATTTCCTCAAATGTACTTTTCGCCTTAAATAAATTTTAAGTTTTGTAACAACATTGCAAAAAAATTGTTATTTCCTTTAAAGTTTAATTCAAAAAATGCCGATTATATATTTGCAATATATCAAAAATATTGCAGTGTGTATAAAAAGATATATATGATAAACAGGAAAGGAGTTCTCTATATGGGTGGACTATGGGGTAGAATACAACATGCTTTTAATCCAAGTCATTTTGATATAAATGGTAATAAACCCGGTTCTGTAGGCAGAGCAGGTCAGGTAAGCGGATCAAGCCCTGCCGGCAGTGCCGCACCCACTGGAAGTGTAAGTCGTTCCTCTATTTTTAGTGGTAGTCCAAGTGCGACTGATCAGGCAAATCAAGAAGCTGCTACACTTAGAGCAGCAGGTGGCGGCGGGCAGCAATCAGAAAAAGTACAACAATTACAAAGCAAAGTTCAAACATTACAAGGTGAAGCACAATCAGCACGCTCAACCGCAGATGGTTTAAGACCGGCTGTTTTAGAAGCAAATAAAGGTGTTTCGGAAGCTGAAAGCAATTTAAGTAAATTAGGTCCCAAACCTGATGATGAAGATAAGGTCGGAGAATGGGAACAACAAAAAACAGAACTTGAAAATGCTTTACAACAGGCAAAAGATGCTCAAGTAAAAGCACAGCAAGAATATGACAATGCTGAGGATGCAGCAATATTAAAAGAACAAGAATTACAAGATGCACAGAATGAGTTATCCGCTGCCGAAAATGAAGCAGATTCGGTTCAGGATACAAATGCACCGTGGTCAGGGGCTGAACAATTTGCAACAGCTGATGAAGCACATGCTTTTGCTGAAACAGAAGCTAATGCAGCACTTACAGATTTGGCAACTACTGATGAAAATGGTAAAACCGTTCAACCCCAAAGTGTATCTGAAGGTATTACAAATATGACATCAGGTGAAGGTGTCGATTTGTCAAAATGTTCAGCAGATGTAAAAGCGGCGATTACAACGGGTCAATTTCCTTCTCCCGATAAAGTTAGTGATGAGCAGTTTGCGGCAGAACTTAAAAAAGCAGGTCTTGATGATGCACAAGCACAAAAAATGGTTAGTGCACGTCAGCATAATAACGCTTCCTTTAATGCAGAGCAGGATGCACATAACCTTGAAGCCAGAGCAAACAAAGCCGAAGATGCTGCTAAAAAAGATGAATACGGCTGTTGGAAACATGGTACGGAAGGAACAGGCGATGAACTGGGAAAAACAAGTGCAAATTGCAGAATTTTACAGCAGGCACTTGCAAAAGACCCTGATAACAAAGTATTACAACAAAGACTACAAGAAGAACAAGACCTTAGAACCGCATTAAAAACAGGACAAAATGTAGAAGACGTAACAGCAAGCAGAATTGCAAATGAAAGCAGAGCGGCATTAAGCGATGAAAGAATAGATAATATGGGGTCAAAATATCCCAACACAGATAATTCCCAGGCAAAAGCCCATATTCATGATAAATTAAACAAAGCCGATGCAGATTATAAGTCCGGTAAAATATCAAGAGAAGAATATCAAAAGATATTAGATCAACAAGAAGCTTTGGTTAGAGTATCTGATAATGAATCCTTATCTTTAGATCAGGCAGAAAAAGATATTGCAAATGAAAGAGCAGGTAAGACAGGCTCGGCAGG
>CAJONH010000098.1 GCA_905235825.1 Candidatus Gastranaerophilales bacterium | reverse complement strand
CTTTTGTAGAATACTTAATAATTCCTGTTGGCTTTGTTCGGTCAATTTCAAGCCTTGCAACAACTTGGATTTGTTCTATTACATATTTAGCATAGGAAGCTGTGCCTATTAACATTAAAAATGCTACCAGGCAAAGTAAAATAAATACTATTTTTTTATTTCTCATTTTCACCTCCTAAAATTTATAACTTAAAACATTTATATCAAAATTATATGTCTTAATATTTTTGCCATCTAATGTATCTTGAAAATTATTAGTATTATTTACTTCATATTCCCAAGACCATTGTATTGTAGCTTTAAATTCATTACCTTTAAATAATGTTCCTCGTAATTTGTCTTCTAAATCTTCAAGTTTATCATATTTTTTATCGCATCCCTTTATATTAAATAGCAAATTTTTTGGTTTAATGCTTTTGCTGTCAAATCTTATTTGATATTTCATATTTTTAGAAGTTGCTATTATAATGTCAAATTCTCCTTTAATTCCCGGAGAAATTTTGGGGTTTGTTTCTCCTTTTATATTTATTGTATTACATAAATTAGCATTTTTGCTTTGCTTAACGCTAGAGCTTATATCAAAAACATATTGATTTTCATATGGATTAAAGATTAAGATATTGTCTAAATATTTTGAATCTTGAAGTTTTGCATATGCTGTAATAAACAGTATTAGAAACAAAATTAAAATAATTGAAATAATTTTTATTTTTTTACTTTTCATAGGCTACACCTCTTAGTTTATAGCCTTGCTTGCTGTGAATGTACTTTTATTTGCACATCTTCTAAAATATCTCTTTCTGAATTGTTTTTGGTTTTATCGTAAGATATTTCTAGTCTATATGAATGCTCTTTTTTTTGTATGCCTTCAATATAAATGTTATCTGTTTTTTTGTTGTTTAACTCTATTAGTTCATTTTCTTTATATAGTTTAAATTGTATTGTTTCGTCTGTATTGGAAATTACTTCTATGGTATAGTTTAATGGTACATCACTTATATTATTTTCATTGTAATTTTTTACAATAAATTCGTATTGTCCAATATTATTTATGGCACTTAATTTGGCGGTTTCTTTTCCTTCAACTTCAAGTACTGGTACAGCTATTTTCGAGCTTGCAATTAAATTTCTTGAAATTTCATATTTTGCGAAACAATATCCAGAAAAAAATATTAGAAAAACTATAATTAATGTAATAATGATTTTAAGCTTATTTGCTTTTATATTTTTTATATTCTCACATCCTTTATAAAATACATTTTCATATTTTTATAATTTAAAAATTTATTATTTCGGAACAACTTGTGTCCCTGTTACAACTACATCAAAAGTATAATTTAAATTTTGACTTCCTTCATTTGTATCTATTATGTCATTTTCCGCTATTTGATTGTTGGCACCTGTTTCATAGTTCCAAAACCAACCTACAGTTAGTGTTTTTTCTTTTGCTTGAGCGTCTGCATCTATTGTTCCTACAAGGCTATTTTCCAAATCTTGCAGAGTACTAAATTCTTCATTTTCATATATAAATTTTAAATTTGTAGGTTTGTTTGTTTCATTTATAAATGAAACACTATAATCTACACCTACTTCTGAACCTGTTGCATCTATAATTATGTCAAAAGAGCCTTGTGTTCCGGGTGCAATTTTACCATTTGTTAAAGTGCTTTCATCATAATTTTTGTTAATTGCAATTGTTTGAATTGTGGAACTATTTCCATTTACATTAAATGCCCATTTTGCAATATCTGCAATTCCATGTCCTGCTATATTTGATTGATATTTGGCAAACACATTTCCTCCTATAAATGCTAATATTATTGCAACTAAAATGCATAACGCTAAAATTACTTTTTTGCCTTTGCTCAGAAATATATCACCTCCTTTTTTATTTAATTTTTTGTAATTTGGTTTTTTTAAAGATTTAATAAATTTGATTCTTTAAATAGGGTGAATTTTGAAAAATAAATTTAATTTGCAAAAATGCAATAATTTGTGAATTGATAAATTTAAAATTATAAAAAATATGAAAATGTATTTACATTATACTTCCAGAAATTGGATTTGTCAATACTTAACTTGAAAAATTTGTAAATTTTTGTTAAAGGAT
>CAJONH010000097.1 GCA_905235825.1 Candidatus Gastranaerophilales bacterium | reverse complement strand
ATGGTTTAAATCTGCCGGCTAAATGTATTACGGCGGCATCTCCCGCTTTTTTAAAGTCAATATCCTCGTATTGAAAATATTGATAATTCCACTTATTTGAAATTTCTTTTATTTCACTTGAGAGAACGGCATTAATTATATCCTGATCCTGCCACAAAATCTTATCGGCATTGTTTTTTGCAAAATCGAACAATTTGTTTTTAATATTATTATTTCGCCAAAAATCAAGATTAATAAGCATTACACCTGCATTAAAATATTTATTAATATTAAGCCGCAGGGAATTTTTTTCCGATTCGGCATCTAAACCCATAATTGCAGCACGATTTTCAAAATTTTCGTTAATTAATTCTTTTAAACTGCTCCTTACAATAACATCACAGTCAAGATAAAGAATTTTGTCCAAATCAGGAAGTAAATCGGGAAGTAAAAATCTGTAGTACGTAGGCATTGTAACATGATAATTTTTGTATTCTTCACCTTTATCACAAAGCATAGGACAATCACTAAAAATATTATTATTAATATTAAAATATTGAACATTAAAGTTCTTAATATTTTTTAATGTTTCTATCTGTAACTTATCTTGCTCCCTTAATCCACCCTCAAGGAGGAAAATATTAATATTTTCATCAATTTCCGAATTTACCAGAACAGAAGCAAGAGAAGCACATAACTGCTCTGTGTATTTTCTATCCAAACTGTAACAAATATTATATTCCTGCATTTAAATTATCCAAAACTGCCTTCTTTGATTGTACAATAAGTACGGCAAAAAAAACACAAATCGTATAAAATATTAAAGTATTTTAAAAATTTGACGACATGCAAACATGCAGGCAAATAAGTAATATTATAGCAAGGTAAAATAATGGAAATATCGGCAGATTCGGATTTAAAGAAAGTAGGTTTGGAACTAATGTTCCTGACTCCCGAAAAATGTTCCCGAAGTGAGGGAATATCCGCCGTTGAACTTTCTAAATTGCTTGATATTCCGCTTGATACGGTAAAGAAAAAATTAAAAATATTATTGGAACGTGAAATTATAAGAGTTTACGGTATAAATCCCAAATTATGGAAATTTGATGAATATCAATTCCAAAAAATGGATGAGGAAGATGAAGTTTATAAACTTTTATGTAATTTTGAAGATGTGGATTTTGACAAATATTTTTCATATAACTGAAAAATAACAGCAGCGTATACTCATTAAACACTTATACCGTTTTTATCATTATGATAAGTGTATTCACACTATCAATAGTGTGAACACGCCTAATATTATGCTTTAAATTCTATTTTTGACAACAGAAACGATTTTAATTCTTCTCTGCATTCGGATAAAATATAGAAAGTACGACTCAAATCCCAATTAATGGGAGGCTTGGGACTTTTGGAACACTTCTTCTTATAGTGAACTTTTTTGAACAAATTCTTTCGCAATGTATTAACCCCTTAAAGTCTAATACTAATCAACGAACAATCTTTTACTTAACCTTACATCGATGCGATTATAACACAAAAATGGCTGTTCGTAAAGTCAAACAACCATTTTTGTAAACAAATTTTAATTATATTAAAAATTTACCGTTTTCATAGATTAGTTCATTATCTGCATATATTTTTCCGCCGTTTTTCATATTTTTAATTAAATCCCAGTGTAATCCCGAAACATTTTTACCGCCGGTATCAGGATATGAAGCACCTGCTGCCATGTGAATTGAACCGCCTATTTTTTCATCAAACAGAATATTTCCCGTTACTTCCTGCACCATTTCATTTGTACCGATTGCAATTTCACCCGCAAATCTTGAACCTTCATCTGTATCAAGCATGTTATTCAGATATTCTTCGCCTTTTTCGGCTTTTGCTTCAACTATTTTACCGTTTTTAAGCGTAAGAAGAACTTTTTGAGCTTCATTGCCACGGTATATTTGCGGATAATCAAAATAAATTTGACCTTCAGCACTGTCTTCTATTGGTGATGTATATACTTCTCCGTCGGGGAAATTGCATTCTCCGGCACAACTTTTCCATATTCTGCCCTGAACGTTAAATGTAATATCCGTCTTCTCACCTGTTATTCTTATTTTTGATTTTTTATTCAAAAACTCTGCAATTTGTTCCTGCTTTTTACCAATTTCCTGCCATTTTTCAACAGGGTTATCCAAATGCAGATAACACGCTTTTATTAAAAACTCGGTATATTCTTCAAGCGACATATTTGCTTCCTGTGCCAGTGCATTTGTCGGAAAATCAGCTATTACCCATTTTAAATCTCCTTCGGCGGAACGCTTCAGCATTTTTTCGGATAAACGCTTCATTGTACTTGAACGTTTTGCTAATTTTTTTGAATTCGCCTTTGCCATATTTTTTACATTTAACGGAGCACCTATCGAAATCAGATTTTTGGCTTTATCATATTCAAGCTCTGTCATTGGATCTATATATTCAAGCTGTTCATCGGTCGCATTTTTAATAAAAATTTCGTTTAATCCTTCGCACCCCATTCTAACAACAGGATAACCGCCTTTTAATAACACCTGTTTATATATTTCCTTAACTAACGGCTCTGATTGATACGAATCAGTTCTGATTATTGCAAGTTCGCCTTTTTGAACTTTTACGGAATAATCAACCAATACTTTTGCATATTTTTCCCATAAATTTCCGTTCATTTAAACCTCTATTCTTCAAATGACTCGCTCATACAGCTGTCTTTTCTTAAATAAATTCCTCTTTTGGTTGTCTTTATAAATTCAGCTATTCTCAAAACATTTTTATCATTCGGGAATTGTTCTTCAAGATGATTTGCAACTTCTGATAATAAGTATTTTCTTTCAACTATTAATTTAAATGCTTTTCTTAAATTTTGTCTTTCTTCTTGCGAAAATCCACGTCTTCTTAAACCGATAATATTAGGCCCATGAATAACGGCAGGACATCCGCCTACTTTTGAAAATGGTACAATATCCATTCTTGAAGCTGAAAAACCTGATGTTATAACATATTCGCCTATTCTTATATTTTGATGATAAACACTCATTCCGCCCAAAAATGCACATTTCCCGACGTGAACATGCCCGCCGACCGTTGCTAAATTAGCAAAAATAGCTTCATCACCTATTACGCAGTTATGAGCGATGTGAGCACCAACCATAAGCATAACTTTATCGCCGACTTTTGTTATTGCACCGTCTTCTCCTGCACCTCTGTTTATTGTAACATTTTCCTTTATAAGACAATTTTTTCCTATTA
Source organism: Candidatus Gastranaerophilales bacterium (assembly GCA_905235825.1). Taxonomy (GTDB): domain Bacteria; phylum Cyanobacteriota; class Vampirovibrionia; order Gastranaerophilales; family Gastranaerophilaceae; genus Avigastranaerophilus. The sequence continues at coordinate 3,292 of CAJONH010000097.1, read as the reverse complement.
TTGCTCTTGTTTTTTGTCCTTTATAGCTTAAATCCTGAGGAGGAGTTCCGATGCTTGCATAGGGAGAAATAACGGTTCCCTCGCCTATTGTACAATACTCTAAATTTGCATGTGATGCGATTTTAACATTTTCGCCCAATACAACATCATCTCCGATTATTGTATAAGGCCCTATTTCACAGCTTTCGGGTATTACTGCATTATCTGCAATTATTGCGGTTTTATGAATTGTCATATTTTAATCCTCTTATCTAATTCGGTTTCGCACTTGCCGCCTATTGAAATTTCTTTGCACACACTTACGGGCTTATCTTAAGTTTTTACTCGGATATTTTATTTCCTACAATAGAAAACATCAATTCCGCTTCAACAGCCAGTTGACCGTCTACAAAGCCTTTTGTTATCGCTTTTACTATCGGGCCTTTTATTTTTGTTATTTCGCCTTCCATATCAAACCTGTCACCCGGTTTTACCTGTTTTCTAAATCTTACGCTGTCTATTCCCGCATAGAAAAATAGTTTATCTTTATATTCGGGCAGAGGAAGCAAAACGCTTGCACACATCTGTGCCATAGCTTCAAGCTGTAATACTCCCGGAAACACGGGCATATTCGGGAAGTGTCCCTGAAAAAATTCTTCATTCATAGTAAGATTTTTATAGCCTTTGCATCTTACCCCGAGTACACATTCCGTTACTCTGTCAACCAGTAAAAACGGATATCTGTGAGGTATCATTTTCATCATATCAAGTACATCAAACTGTACAACCTGCCCTTTTTCCATTATTCCTCCATTATTAATTTATCTTTTAAACTTTTTGCGGCATTAACGTGTACTGTATGCCCCGCTTCTTTTACGATTATTTCAGCTTTAAAATTCAATATATTACAGCCTGCAAGGTAAAAATCGCCTATTAAATCCAATACTTTATGTTTTACGGGTTCATACTCCGACTTTAACTCCGTTGTATATGTATCATCATCTTTCAATCCCAACGTGTTTTCAAGGCTTGCACCTCTGCCGTATCCTGCTTTTTGAAGCATTTCAAGCTCGCTTAAATAACCAAATGTTCTTGCTTCTTCTATTTCCTCTAATTTTTCTTTATTTAATGAAACCCAGCGATTTTTTAAATCTTTATGTTTATAATTAACGCTGTAAGTCAGATTTAGGCTGTCAGAAGGCAGAACAACAAGATGAGTTTTTCCGTTCAAATAATAAACAGGTTCTTTTAACTTTATAGTCCTTTTATCAGGATTAACAATTTCAGCCTTTTTAAAATTTTCAATCCACTCTTTTGATGCACCGTCTAAAATAGGCAATTCATAATGTGATAAATAAACATCAATTGAATTAATTCCGCAAAAAGCACACGCTGCCATAAAATGTTCTATCAGCATTATTTTTATTTTTGAATTTCCCAAAACAGTACAATGTTCTGTTGATACAACATTTTCAACAACCGCTTCAATCGTTTCTCCGTTGAAATGGAAACGAATTCCTTTTTTTTCCGACGGGCAGACTCTTGCTTCAGATTCAATTCCCGTCATTAAAGCAGCCGATTTTACGATAAATTCTTTTGTAATAGTACCCATTAATTATTATCCTTAAATAAATGCTCATATTCTTTAAATTTATTTACCAATTCTTCGGCTTTTTTCATCGTTTTCATCTGTTTCAAAAATTCTTTTCTGGGCATTGCGGGGGCACTGATTAATATGTTTTTACCGGGGAAACTCTTTGTTACTCCTGCTTTTGCCATAATTATAGAATCGCTTCCGATTTCAATATGGTCTGCCATACCGACCTGACCTGCTATAACTACTCTGTCGCCTATTTTACAGCTTCCTGCTATACCAACCTGAGATACAATCATGCAGCCTTTGCCGATTTTACAGTTATGACCTATCTGAACAAGATTGTCGATTTTTGTCTGTTCACCGATTACGGTATTTTCAATAGTCCCTTTATCTATACAGGTATTTGCACCGATTTCGACATCATCACCGATTACAACGGAACCTATGGAAGGAATTTTAAATATCTTCTGGTCGCTGTTATCTTCTTTTAATTTTCCTTCTTCTCTCGCATTTTCAACGTTGTTTGGATTTTCCGTAACAAAGCTGAATCCGTCAGCACCGATACTTACACCGTGCTGTAAAATTACTTTATTACCGATAAGTGCATTATCTCCTATATTGCATCCCGGATGAAACAAGCAATTTTCACCTATTTGTACACTGCGTCCTATATATGTATTTGCCAATATTTTGGAATTTTTTCCGATTGATGCGTTTCTTGATATAACTACATTCGGCCCTATTGAAACATTTTCGCCTATTTTTGCAGTAGGATGAATAACAGCAGAAGGATGTATACCCACAGTGGATTCGGGCGGCATATAGAATAAATGAAGCAGTTTCATCATTGCAAGACGGGGTCTTTCCGATTCTATAGTCGTAATTGTTTCCGACGTAACACCTATGGGAACAAGTGCCGCTTTAGCTTTTGTTTTTGAAAGATTTTCAATTTCATCTTCATTTAAAGCAAGAGCAAGTGTATGTTCATCAGCCAGTAAAGGCGGCCCTATTCTTGAAATTTTTACATCTTCGACTTTTGTTAAAATACCGCCGACTATTTGTGCTATTTCCTCCGGCGAATATTCATTCATATTATCTATATCCCTCATATAATTACCCTCTCTGATTTTATATTTTATTATGACTTACGCATTTTTTCAATGATTGAGGTTGTGGATTTACCCTCTACAAAAGAAATAAATTCTATTCTTCCGCCTGCTTTTATTATTTCCTTTGCTTCGGGGAGAGTTTCAACCGTATAATCCGCCCCCTTTGTATGGACATCGGGTTTTATGCGTAATAAAAGCTCTAACGGGGAATCTTCATCAAAAATAACCACATAATCAACACTCCTTAATGCACTTAATACTTCTGCCCTATCGTTTTCGTTGTTTATCGGACGTGATTCTCCCTTTATTTTTTTTACCGATTTATCGGAATTTAACGCAACAATCAGAACATCTCCAAACTTTTTTGCCTGTTCAAGATATCTTACATGACCTACATGTAAGATATCAAAGCATCCGTTAGTTGTTACTATTGTTTTATGTTCCGCTCTTAAATTTTTGAGCAGCAAATCCAGTTCTGTTTGTTTTACAAGCATTTATTAACCTTTTGTTTTAGCCTTTGTATCTAATCTGGTTTCGCACTTGCCGCCGTGTCAACCCCGCCGGCAATGTGCTCACTTTTTAAAGTCGCCACTCTCAAAAATTCACT